>NZ_MQUC01000003.1:0-300000 GCF_002994045.1 Nonlabens agnitus | reverse complement strand
GCTCCAACTATCGTCTCTTACGTCTTACAAGGCGTGACTTAGACCGTCTCGCCATCGGTTTTCTGACATATCGACGACGGCTTACAGGTCTCCTGCGAGAACGCCTCTCTCTACGTCTGGGTTGCCCTAATGGTCTGGGTTTTCTACGACTGCGTATCAGATCCAGTTGTGGGAGCCCTGTCGTACGTGGCGCACGAGAGAGTTCTGCAACGTTCTGACCTTTAAACAAGTTGCCTAGATTTGCTCTTGCTTTAATGGTAAATGTGAATACGGCCGTAACACCATCTTCCACCATTATCTGAAGGGAATCCTGTCCCGTCACGTCCATCTCGAAGTTGTCATCGTCAATGAGTGTTTGGGTAAAGTTTTGTGGCGAAGTCGCATTCCGCGGTTGATACACTCTGGTCGTTTTTGAACCTGAAGCTGTTCTACGCTCCACACGCAGTACATTATTAAACTGTAGCGGATTGCTCACAGAGTACTTCATTCCCGATATTTTAAAAGGGTTTGCCTTACTCTCTTCACGTACTTCCTTGTGACTGGATTCTTCTATCTCTACGGTCACACCATTAGGCTGTGCCACCTCACGGTTACCGCCAAAAACATTTGCCTCTGCTGCTGCTCCAGATTTGTTTGTGATCACTACCGTTAGGGTACGGTCGTTAGGATCAATCTTGCCTACTGTCGCTGCGGTGTAGTCGTCATAATCATCTTCGTACTCGACTTCATCTGCATATTCATCATAGTCGTCGTACTCGACTTCATCTGCATATTCATCATAGTCGTCGTACTCGTCTTCAAATTCATCATCATAACCATCTTCCAGGCCTTTAAAGCCTGTATCGAAGTCGTCCTCATCGTCATAGTCATCATAGTCCTCTTCGTGGTCGTAATCGTCGTATTGGTTTTCTGCGTCTTCTTCGTAGCGCATTAACTCGTCGTTATAATCTTTCATTAGTCTGGGATTTGTCCATTGCAACAATGGAGTTTTTCATCTCAAGAATATGTTGTTCCTTATTGGTTGGCGCATCTCTAAATGCTTTGCCTTTTTGGTGGGGACAGCCGCAGTCTTCTTGTTTTTTTCTGCGAGCTTTTTTGCCTTCATCTTTTGAACCATAGGTGCTACCAGTAAGGTTCCTATTGCGATGCCAGCGATTCCTGCTCCTTTCAATACATTATAGATTGCCAAGCGATGTCATTTTTCTGTGCCATTTTCGGTTGTTTTTGTAAAACTGTTTGTAATAATGGGCAGGTCTCTAAACCTTGTGAGCACAAAGATTAAGGGAAGTAGAGGGTTTACCGTAGTAAGGTATGGGACTTTGGGACGGAGATAGAGATGCTGGAGCTATAGAACAAGCTATAAATAAAGAAACTAATAAAGGAATAGATGTTGCTATATATGTCAAGTAAATATATGTAAAAACTTGACATTATTAAGAATTAAACTATCTTTGTAGTGCTTAAACTATGAATATAACAGCATACATAAAAGATAAGATAGCTAGTATAGATGCAGGAGATGCATTTACATACGATGATCTTGCTATATCTCAAGGTGAGTTTACAGCTGCATCTAAGTCTTTAAGTAGGCTAGTTACTGCTGGTACTATAAAGAGATATAGAAAAGGTGTTTATTATAAGCCTAAACAAACAGACTTTGGCGAATTAAGACCTAGTGATACAGAACTGCTCAACATTTATCTTTTTGAAGATAACAAACAGGTGGCCTACATTACTGGAGTGCGCTTGTACAATCAATTCAGGCTGACCACTCAGGTTCCTAACGTGGTAAGAATTGCTAGTTTTTCAAAACAAGTACGTGGTAAGGTAGGAAACACGATGGTACGACCTGCAAAGAGCTATGTAACCGTTTCTAAAAAGAACATTCCATTACTACAGGTGCTCGATGTTGCAAAAGACTTTAAAAATATTCCTGATGGCGATAGCTCTCAAATTCTTTCATTTCTCAAAAATAGAATAGCTCAATTTTCGGCAAAAGATCTTGAACGTTTTACCGCTTTCGCGAAAGCGTACCCACCTAAAGTTGCTGCCTTAATAGGTGCCATCTACGAGTTTATGGGATTAGAAAAACAGAGCAACGCATTGCGTGAAAACATAAATGCTTTAAGTACCTACACCTTTGGGATTTCCAAGGATCTATTACCCACAATAAACAACTGGAACATCGCTTAATGAAATTACACGAATATCAGGAACCCTTCAGAAATGCGATACGCGCCGCCGCTGATCATTACGGCATTGCCGAAATATTTATTGAAAAGGACTACTGGGTCACTTTTGCGCTCAAACAAATTTTCACAAATCCTACGTCTAAGGATATTACTGTTTTTAAAGGTGGAACGTCTCTATCAAAGTGTTATAAGATCATCGAGCGCTTTTCAGAAGATATAGATCTCGTCATCATCACTACTGAGGAGGAAGGAAGTAACGCCATCAAGAAGAAACTTAAATTAGTCACAGAAGCTGTGGCCGAACCTCTAACTTATGTACCTGATCATTTAATCGAGAACAAAAAGGGTAAGATCAGAAAACTGGTGTACAGTTATAATAAAAGCGGAATGGATGGCGCCTTTGGCCACGTCCGTGACGAGATTGTGGTTGAAGTCTCAAGCTATGGAAGCCCGCATCCCAGCAGTACGATCGAAATACACTCGATGATTACCGGTTTGATTGCCAGTACAGGAAATGTGGATCTGATAACTAAATACGAGCTCGAACCTTTTAAAGTAGTTGCGCTAGATATTGAGCGTACCTTTTGTGAGAAAGTGATAAGTCTGGTGCGATTTTCATATACCGAAAACCCTTTGAAAGACTTGGCAGATAAAGTAAGACACACCTATGATTTGCACCAATTATTAAAGTTAGAGCGGATACAAGATTTTCTAGCAAGTGAAGACTTTTCTGCAATGCTCAATCAAGTAGGGAAAGATGATGACAAAGCAATACCTAATGATAAGGAGTGGCTATCAAAACACCCAAGCAAAGCACTCATATTTGAAGATCTTGAAGGCGTTTGGAGCAAAATAAAACCAACTTACAACGGCTCTTTCAAAGAGTTGCTTACTGGCAAATTACCTGCTGATGAAGAGGTCTTGAAATCTCTTAAAACTATTAAGAATCGTGTGAGAGAAATTAAATGGGAGATGTCATAAATTAAACAAACTCAATATCTATTACCCATTAACTCAATATCAATATGAACCCATTAGATCAATTCAAAAATATAAATACAAGCCAAAAAGCTATAGAAGCAGCGATGGGTAGTATTGCAAATTTAGATTGGGTAAATGAAATGACTAAACGCATTCAGTATCCTACAAATATTGCGACATTTGGTGGTGCTTTAGATATCCTTAAATCAATGCACCAACATCCTGGAATTGAATCGATGAATTCTATTTCTAAAGTGGCATCTGGAATCGCACCGCTATTAGATTGGTATAAAGACAATCCACTTAAAAATCAGATGGATGGCATTATATCCAATCACGCCTTGCTCAATCAGCGCTTGTCATCTTTATCATCTTTGTCATCAATGTATGCTGAAAATTATGTGAAGCCATTGAATGCTATGGAAGTTGCACTGAGAGGAATTTCTACAGATTTTTTGAAGAATATTTCATTTGATGACCTTGATGTAGCTGAAGAGGAATATGATCTTGTTGAGGAAGTGACTGAAGTGATTGCATCGCAGGCAAAAGTCCTTCAAGTTACTCCAAGTAATTATGTATCTATTGAGGTATTTCAACAGTACCAAAATCAGGTTCTTGAGGAGCTAATAGCGATAAAAAACAAAACAAAATCAGAAAAAGTAATAAGTTTTGTAAATAATCTAATGGGTATCATTTCATTTATTGTAATGATATTCACTCTCTATGGCGACTCTCAAAAATTGAGTAATAAAGAATTACTGGAAAAATTCAGAAATGAAACTGTTGCTACCCAGAAAAAAACTGAAATCAAATTAGACAAAATTCTAAAGGAAATAACCAGACAAAGAAGAGCAACTACTAACGTCAATTTAAGAATTAGTAATAAAAAACGAGCAGCCAAAAAAGGTCTGGTTAAAAAGGGACAATCTGTAAGTGTTATCGAAACTTTGCATAAGTATCTGCTAATCTATTATATAGATAATGAAACAGGAGAGCCAAAAACTGGCTATGTTTATAAGAAATACTTTGAAAAGATTGATTAAAATTACATAGGCCCAACCATTCCATCCTCTTGATAACGCAACTTATCTGAAATCAATTTTACAATGGCATCGTTCTTTGTTTTGTAAATATTGTTGCCGTCAAAATCTTCTTCATTCGGTAGCATTTTTACTTTACGGCTTTCTTCCTGGTCGATAAATTTTTTACAGGCACGTATAAACGCTGCACGGCTCCAACCACGTATACGCTGCTCTCGCATATTGATATAAACAAAGAAACTTTTCTGGATTTTATATTCCTGTTCTATGATCTTGCCCATAGCAAAGGCATTAGAACATAACTCGTATTGTTCATCTACAATGAGCTGCCCAATACGTACCATTTGATATTTTGGGATACGTTCTCGATAGCGCGTCACATCATCCGCCTGATGGTGTAAGCGCAACCACGTACAGTTTTGCCATTCTGATGTAGTAATTTTTGCTACGGACTGATGCGTGAGCACAATGTCGATTCCTTTATGACGCACGGTACATAATGCACCGATCATCGATTGTCCTTTGGCGCCAGTCATCTAGTGGTTGCTCGCTTTTTTCTTGTGCAACATTTTCTTCTACCGTTTTGCGGAACTCTGGTTGCTCGCTGGATGGTGTCACAGGTTCTTCTGGCATCTGGTGCGGTCGGTCTGGTTTCCAAACGTTCCAGCTTTTTTGCTTTTTGGGATCATTTTCTATTGGTCGATCGCCACCGATATCTTTTTCTATCACAGGTTGGTTGAGCGGACTACTGTCTTCGCCCTGAATACTTTCAAACGTGATTTCTTCTGGTGCTGGTAAGGACGTCCTTAACTTCTTGAGCTATTTCTTCTTTCATAAATTCTAATTGAGTTTTGCGATAAAGTTGACCACATTGTTTTCCAGAACTTGAAGATTGGCTACAAAAGGTTTGTAGAAGCTTGGGATGGAAAAGATTCCATCGCACTTATGGTAGTTGTACATCACAGCTCGCTTAGACTGCTTAAAACTCTCGCCTATCTTAGCATAACTGGTATCAGTATATTTCTTCAGTAAGAAATAACACGCCATCCTGGCATCACGGTATTCTTGAATCGTGCAGGTGTAAAACTCCTGTTCTTGAAGATCAAAAATTTGGATGCTCTGCGAGATAATTTACAAAACGAGCAGTTTTACCTTTTGGGTATCGCTGGATTTAAGCTGGGCATTTCCAGAAAGATTATTGATGACTTCTATGGTCTTAACTAGTCCAAATTTTCTTATAAGCGTATCTACACTGTGCTGTAAATCGCTATAATCAGGCTGTTCTTTTTTCATCTGTCTGTGAATTGATTCTCACGAGCCAAACTACCAAAAGAGAGTTTTCAGGGATTTGTTAATTGTATCCTAGTAAATTATGGAAATTTTACTATAATGTTGCTGTTTGACAGACCTATTCAATTAAACCGCATAAAATGAAGTTAGAAACCATTGAAGAACTTAAACGAGAAATAAACTCATACGAAATGGTTGCTTTGTTAAAGGCTTGTTACAACTATTTTGATATTGAAATCGAAAAACCCAAAGCTTTATGGGTTCCACTCACGATAATGAAATGGACTTATTTGTACGGTACAAGAACCAAACCGGTAAAACCATTAACTGCCAAAGCTTTTCGAACACTTTTTGACGCTATTATGGAATTTGATCCCGATCATATTTCAAACTATATGAAATCTCAAGGAATTCATCGAGCCTTTGCGATACTACATTATCAGCAGTTTTATCTTCAAACCGCAGTACATAAGGAGCGTTTTAGCACACAATTAAAGTTATATAAAATTCTAAAATCGCGGTATGACATTTCAGCCTCTTTTAAAAAGAAAACTGGTCTGTCTATTACAGAATTTTTAAAAATATTACAATGTATGTGGTTGTACGCTCAAATGAAACAATCAGAATTTCCCAACACAAAAATTACGGGCTACGTAAGTCAACCTATACTTGATAGTATGTCTGAAATCTTTGGGAAGATACAAACCGAACGGTTCATTAACCTCTTAATGATAACGCCATTGACCGCAGCAAAAGAAGCTAAAAAATGGAAAGGAACTAATGCTACAAAATATGAGATGATGGAACACTCATTTCTCACATTATTTCCATTTCAATGGTTTGAAAATTCTGTGCGTATTGTGCATCCATCAGTTTTCAATTATACTGCAAACTATTACATCTACGATTATATGAAGATCAACGATCCAAAGTTTACAACAGAATTTGGAGCAAGATTTGAAAAATATATTCAGTTAGGATTGGACGAAATAAATATTAATTACAAAATTGAGAGTGAGTTAAAACGATCTCTTCCCGCGAAGCACAAAGTCATAGATTTTTTGATTGATGATAATATTTTACTTGAATGCAAAGCTATTGAGCCTAAACCATTAGCATCAATCAATCCAACAGACGATTACGTGTACTCATCATATAAAGACTCACTTTTGAAGGCTTATTATGCTCAAATGCTACCTGTATCAAAATTTTTAAATCCCGATCAAGAGAATTGGGGAATCGTAATAACGCATAAGCATATCTTCTGGTCAGATTACAGAGAACTTTATCAGTTTACAAAAGACAGGTACGCAAATAGCGTTGATAACATCCAGTTGCCACCAGAAAATGTAGTTATTATGGATATTCATACCTGGGACTTAGTCATAAATGTTATTGTGACTGGTCAAACAACATTGCCAGATCTACTGAAAAAAGCAAGAGATGCTAATGCAAACCATCTTACAAGAAAAGCCCAATTTGATATGCAACTGGACGATTTTGATCTTAGGCAATTCCAACTCTCATATTTGGCTGAAGAGACAGAGTTATTAAAATTATAGTACTTCAAATGAGCAATCTATTCAGTTTTATTCCGCTTTCGCGAAAGCGTACTGAAAACAAAATCAGAAATAAAGATGAATAGCTTGTAAACTTTGTTAGTTTTAGGAACTGAACAACCTTGTATAGCACTAAATGGCATTATTCCAGACATTTGTACTCAAAAAATATCTTGCACAACAGGACACAAACGCAGTGGATAAGGCATATCGCAAGTACACTAAATTCTTTCTCTACCTTGAGATACAGCAAAATATGCACAAGAGTAACGAGGAGCAAATACAGGCTACCTTTCTTACAGAACTCTTTGTAAACGTGCTCGATTATACCATTAATCCTAAGCCCAAATAGAACCTAACTACAGAGTATAAAAACGAGAAAAATAATCGCAAGGCAGACGGTGCCATTATTACTGAGAAACAAACAGTCACAGTAATTAACAAAACATATCAGCTTGAATGGCTAGACCTCTTCGGGCAAAACAAGAAAAAAGCACAAGACCTGCAATCACAAATCAACACCCTGGAGCAACAAATAGATGCAAAGGTTTATGAGCTGTATGGATTGAGTGACGAAGAGATAAGGATTGTAGAGAATGGGTGGAGATGAAGTCGATATAAGTAAGTTGAAGATTTATGATACAAGTATGTTTCCTAAGTTAAATAGAGAAGATGTCAAAAAAGATCATCATTTGTATTTACTCAACTTAACATTAGAACCTTATATAAGATATATTAAGTTTACCGAAGAGTATCTTGATAACAAAGCTGAAGAATATCAACAGAAGCACCTGAACTCATTAAACAACGAGAACGATAGCTGGATTGTGAGTGATGAGTATGCATCAAAAATGCACGAGATTGATCATGAATTTGCGCAACGATTTAGAGAATCGATTATTGTACAATTGTTTTCATTTATAGAAGGTTCACTTGTTGGTTCTTGTGAGATGTATTACTCAAATAAAGATTTAGAAGATCCTAGTGATTTTCATTTCCCAGAAAAAGGAGGTTTAGATTATGTTAAGTCATTTTTAAAGAACAATGCTGGGATTGAATTGAAATTCATTAATGATGAACTCGATTTTTTCTGCAAGCTAAGGACATTGCGTAATAGAATTGTACACCATCAGACCACATTTTTTACTGACGACAAGAAAAAAATAAATCAATTAAAAGCTCTTTCAAAAGGTAGATTTCAAATGCAAAGTAAAGATGATTTTATGACGATGTATTTTCTATATTTTGACAACCCAGATTTCTTATTTGAAATCATAGAAAATATAAAGTCTCTTTACTTAATGTTAGGGAAAAGAGGAGTTTATTATTAAAAGAAAATTTATGCCAAATAAAAATCATTTAAGAATTATCCCAGAAAGACAAATGCAGGAATCAGGTGCTGTTAAATTCAATTATGGATTTGCATCTACCGATGAAGAAAATACGCGTGAGCCCAATTATAATTATATGGCCCGTGTATTTAGAAGAGATTTGCGTAACTATGAAAGTGATGTAGTGGCAAAAATTGAGGCTAGAGATGTTTCCATAGACGTTCCCCATAATGTTGATTATGTTGAGATAGAGTTTATGGGGCAATTTCATCTTGAAGAGTATTATGAAAAGTGGTATAATACTTTTGGGCTTGAAGGTGTAAGATTTACTGAGTATAATAGAAAGGGTCTCTTTGCAATAGCTGATCGAGAAAAATTCGCCAATTTCATAGCAAGTGTACAAGCTGTTATTTTAAAAGGAACGCGCAATGCACAAGCACAAATACCTTCGCGATATGTTCTCTATGTAAAACATTTTGAATTGCTCACTTCTGCTGATATTATTCAATTAGACACCGAAAGACTAGGTAATGTTGTGATGCTTAAAACCATTGAGTTACCTGCAAATACCGATTTAGAAAATGAAATAATTAATGCACTAGAAGCTTATTTAATTGAACAAGAAATTAGTCACACGATTGACAGAGAAGTAAATAGAATAGAGCTATATGATGTGACTGCTGCACAATTATTTGTAATAGCTCAAAATTTTGATATTATTGAAAGTGCTACATCCTCGTTAACAGGAGTTGTTAGACCAGGTATTTACAATGTTGTTAAACGTGGTGCTGGTTTTGAAATAGCAAACTCGGATCAAGATTTACCCATTATAGGTATTTTAGATACCGGCATCAGTATGGAAACTCCATTAGCTTCTATTACAATTAATGATGACAGTTTTTCACTAGATGGAAGTCCACTTATAGATACATATGATAGAGATGGGCACGGCACTATGGTTGGCGCTTTGGCTTCGCTCGGAAAATATAATCATCAAAATGAATTTCAAGGAGAAGTAAATGCAGATGCAAAACTATTATCAATAAAGCTTTTAGCAGATGGACGTGGTTATCTGTCTGAAAATAAGGTTATCAAACTATTAAGAGATGCGAAAGACAAATACCCTGGAATGATGATTTTTGTCCTTACAATTTGCTATACTGACCCTAAACATAAAAACCAACCTTTTTCTAACTACACATTTGAACTTGACAAGTTTGCTCACGAAACAAATAGTCTAATTTTCATAAGCACGGGCAATAATGATATGTCCAAAAACGAGAATACTGATTATGATTTAGAATATTTTAATAATGACAGTACTAATCTGAGTACTCCAGCAGATTCAATGAATAATATGACCGTAGGAGCTGCGGCTGATGGACTTTACGACGGTGCGTTTAATGGAATAAGTATGGGCAAAGAGTATCCTACAATTTTCTCTCGCAAGGATGCTACAGATTTGGCAGCAATATATCCGCCAACAAAAAAGAACAAAAATCTGTTTAAGCCAGACGTAATTGAAAGTGGAGGAGATTATGGTTTCTACAGACCAAATACTATTGATTTTATGGATAATGCTGCTATTTCCGTTCTTTCAAATAATCCAGCGAGAGGTTATATGAAAGAAGTCGGCACTAGCCTTTCCGCTCCATTAATTGCAAATATAGCTGCAAAACTGAAAATTGTCTACCCTGAAATTAATGCTCAAACAATAAAAGCGTTAATTATAAATAGTGCTAGTTTAGAACGTACGATTTATCCAGAAAATGTAAATCTACTTTTAAATAGAACTGCTGGTTATGGCGTAACAGATATAGATAAGGCATTGTTTTCAAACGAGAATGGCGCAACATTAATTTTGGAAGATACCATAAACTCTGATGAACAAAAGATTTACCCAATCAACTTTCCCGAGTATCTAGTAACAGCCGATTTAGGTAAGAAAAGAGGAATATTAAAAGTGACTGGTACATTGTGTTTTAGTTTTTTACCGTTACAGCATAATCAACTTACATATTGCCCAATACATATGGCTTTCAGTGTGTTTAGAAATCATACTTCAGATCAAATAAATAGTAAAGACAAAGATCTTAATAGCAAACTACGAACTGGTCAAACCTGGTCTCAATCTGCAAGAGCAAAGAAAAACCCAGTTCCCTATAGTAATGTTCAAAAAATTGAGTTCAACATTAACTTTGAACATTTGAGAGATGAAGATCAAGTATTAAAGCTTGCAGTACAATCCAGATTATCCAATCAGATTATGCCTTCGCAAGTGGAAAACTATCCAACAGAATATAATTTTTCTTTGGTATTAAAAATTGAAGAAACTGTTAGAAATAGTACAGGTAGACTCTATGACGAACTGCGAGCTATTAATAACCTAGAGATCATAAATAATATTGAAAATGAGATAGACTTAGAAGGAGAAATTTAAACTTGTAATGACTTTTTTTCTGATGCGACAAGTTCTTTCCAGATGGTAGTGTCGATCTTTGTAATCGATTTGGTCGACTTGTCATTCTGTTTAAATAAACTTCTCTTAATTGCAGTCATTAAAGTTTTTTGGATGCTATAGTAAGATAACCCTTTACTTTGAGTCATTATCTTACTAGCCGCTGCTTTATTGCTGAAGGTAAATCCACTTTTATTCAAAGTCAGTTCAACAAGACTCTTGATTTGCTCTCTATTAGGTAAAGAAAACCCAATAATACTATCAAACCTTCTAGTCAAGGCTGTGTCGAGCATTTCTTTTTGATTTGTAGCTGCTATAACAATGCTGCTCTGAGGTAAATAATCGAATAATTGAAGGATAGTATTAACTACTCTTTTCATTTCGCCGTGATCCTGACTATAATCTCTTATTTTTCCAAGACTATCAAATTCATCTAAAAATATGATGCAATTCTCAAGTGATGCTTTTTTAAAAATCTTAGAAAGGTTTTTACTTGTCTCTCCTAATTTAGATGAAACTATTGCTCCCAAATTAACGACAACCATCATCTTTTTTAATTCGCCAGCAATCACATAGGAAGCTAATGTTTTACCACATCCAGAAGGACCGTGTAAAAGTAATTTATTAGAAACAGGAAGATTAAATCGCTGAAGTAAATCTATTTTATTATGCTCTTCTACAAAATGCTCTAATTCTTGCATAACAGAATCATCAGCAACAATATTCTCAAGAGTATAGTCAGAAGTTACTTTTTCAAGAATTAATTCTTGAATATCACGATCATCTATTCTTTGATGGTAGGAATCAGAACCAACTTTGGTCAAGTTATTTGCACTTTGTTGACGTATGGATTCCTTTACTATAGACTGTAATTGAATAGCAAAATTTACTTTTTTGGTCTTCTTTGAGTGTTCAACTAATTCATTAAGAGCAGACAATAATTGTTCACGGTCGTTTTCCAGACCGTATTTTGCTATCTCTTTTATGTGATCAAATTGACTCAAAGTATATCGTAATTTCAATACAAATATAACGGATTTTCTTATCAGATCAGTATTTCATCACTAAGAAAGTGCTTTTCATCTTCCTGAATTTCAGCTAAATGAATCAATATGAACACCTTATACACAAAGTTATCAAACATTTTGTCGATTATATCCTCTCAATCTCATACCGATACCTGAACACACTCGTCCTGGTCACTCGATACTTACCGATAATCGTCTCCCAACCTAGCGCTACTTTCACGCCTAAATCACGAAAGGTAGATCGACCGATGTTTTCTGTGCGACCCATTTTTACCAGTTCGTTGATTATGTCCTCATCGGTGGGTTTTTTCTTGGGTTTTGGGGCTGGTGCGTCTTCCATTACTTTTTCAAATGCAACTTGCTTTTCCTTGAGCTCTTCGGTAATCTCGTTGTGTTCTAGCTGATCTGCATATTCTTCATCGATGTCTTCTAAAATTTCTAGGTCTAGGGCTTCTAGCTCGTCGATAAGCGCATCTTTATCACAAACTGAAACTTTGTCAAGCAAGGCGTGCATACGGTCAAAGATTTCTATTTTCTCTTGAATGGGCTGTAGTAGTAGTTTCGTAGCAAGTCCGTTGCGTTTCAGGAAAATTTGGTGTTCTATCTTTTTCATAATTAGGCAGGTATTGGGATGAGTTCTTGTTTTTCGGTAAGCGCACCTTCAATAATGTAAGAAAGTGCTGCGGTGGCGAGCGATGTGGCGATAATGATGCCGGTAGTTTTAAGCAATTCTGCTCCTTTGGGAACCTGTAGCTTAAATTTCTCATTTTCAGAGTTCTTTCCCAGATTGTAATAGATGAGCGCTTCAGCAAAACCTATGGCAAGGCCCGCACTCGTAATGATCAATACTTTCTTGTTCATAGCTATTTTTTGGCTTTTTCCTCCATTTTGTCAAATTTTTCCCTGATGGCTACCACACCTTTTTCAGTGGTAACGGTGTTCATCCTATAGGCGTTCATTATCCCACGATGGGCGCGTAGCAATACCTTTTCGGCCTCTTTCTGTACGGTCACATTATCTTTCAATTTTGCAGGGATCAAGTTGGCAATCGAAATAAAATGACCTTTGATCATGGTGTGACGCATGGGCTTGGGTTTCTTAGGCTCGTTTTTGCGTTTCTCCTCATTAAACTTGCGGATTTTTGCCCGACATAGTTTAATGTCACTCGTCATTTTGTCCAGCTCCTTTTTGACTGTTTTAGACGGTGCTTTCTTTTTGGAAGGCTTTGGCTCTTTTACAATGGCATCTGGCGCAAGGCGCTCTACCATTGAGAATACTTTTTCTATATTCTCCTTAGCGATTTCTTCAAAGGCTTTTTTGTCTGAAGTCTCTTCATAATCGGCAAGCAATTCTTTGACTGCGGTTTGCAAGGCATCTGGTTGTATGGCGCTCAACTTGAGCTTTTGTAATTTTTCTATGGTCATATTGTGGTTTTAGGCGGCAATTAATAATTCAAGTTCCAGTAGTGATAAGGCTCTGGCACGTTCTTTTTCTTGTATGCGTATGGTTTCTTGAGAAGATGCAGGCTTTTTGTTGGCGGCATTTTTTGGCTTTCGTTTTACATCATTGTTTTTATGCCCCACACCAAATTCTTCAAAACGCCCTAAATCTTCTTTGCTCTCAATCAGCGCTTCGGTTTCTGTGTCTCGGTCTAGGCCGTACACTTCCTTATAGGCTTTGAAGCGTTTTTTAGCTTCAGCTTTTGATAATAATTTCCATTGAAAACCATCACTCATCGTGTAGATCTCTCCGGTGTTTGATTTTTCATCGGGATATAGCATTTCAAATAAAAGCTCGTCTGCTTCCTGCGCTTTCAGGTCACTTTTTGTAAAGTTATCTGACGCCTGTTTTATCACTTCCCAAGCTTTTACGGGATCTAGCTCGCTGCCCGTTAGTGCTACGATTTCATCCTGATTTTTTATGGCCAGCGCCTTCAGTTCGGCTTTGGAAATATCTTTGGTTTTATACATATCTATAATTTATGATCTATGGCATATAATTGATGGTACAGCGGTTCTAGCGACCAGACAAATTCATTTGCTTCCTCTTGATCTGCATAGTGTACAGAGCACATTTGCGGTGTCCCATCCGTTTGGAAACACTCATAGCGATACTGCTGTATAGGATTATCTTCATTAGAAATATCAATACTCGTCCATCGAAGTATTAGTGTGTTTTTACGCTTTCGCGAAAGCATAATTTCAAAATCTCTACATTGTTCAGCACAGGCTTTATTAATGGCAATCGCTCTGTCCATTATGGAGTCAATCACGCTCTGTTTGAGTACCTTTTTATCCATCAGACAGCGAGTTGGGTTTTATAGTTTTCTATGATTTGGGTCACTTCTTTGACGGCGGTTTCCATCGCGTAGCTTTGTTCAAAAACGAAGCCTTTTGAGTTGATCGCTTTCGCGAAAGCGGTACCCATTTGCGTAGTAATACTGCCAAGACCGGATGGAATGGTCAAGCCAAAATAGTTGCTCAACGCCACCAAGCTCTTGAACCCACGAAATCGAAAATAACGCGGATCACTACTAATCAATAATAGCTGATTCTTATCCAGTTTATCCTGAAATCGCTTCACGCGCACGCAAGCCATCGCCACCTGATTGCTAAATGAAGTGCCCAACATCACGTTAACCTCTACCGAAATGCCACGAAGCTCCAGAAACTCCACAAGCTCAGCACAGGCAAGACCAACGTAAAGCAGTTGATCGCCCTGAACGTTTGCATTTCCGCCAGCCATAATGAAGAGTTGCATCGCAGGATAGGACATCTGTTTGTCCCGAAAATAGGCATAGACCGTCTTTACAGATGTGTTGATACTGTGATTGTCGAGCTCAATATTCATCTGGCTCACGGCGGTATTTACAGGTGTTCTGGTGTCTATGGGAAAGTTTTTAAACATTGCCATCGCAGCACGCTCAAATGAAAACACGCCCAGACCGCGATCGTTGTAAGTCATTTTAGGCTTAGGCAATGCAGCATCTTCTAAATAGTCCAGATACTTCGCAAGCCTGTCCTTTATTTGTGGCTGAATCTTTCTCACGAGTTCCATTCCAGAAAAGGTACGGTGCTCATTAAGTTCTTCAATATCTTTGGGCGTAGGATTGCCATACCATTCGGTACCAGAATTTAAGTTTTGGGTAGTGCTTTGCACCACATTATTCCACCGTGAGGCGTTTGTCTTGCTAAGTTGCTGTATCTCGTGATCTACAAACGCATTAAAGGCAAACACACTATCAAATAAGAGATAGTTGTATTTGCCGAGGGAACTTTGGGCGGTATGTTTTTGCGGTCGACTCACGTAATTCTTTTAAAAATAGAATTAGTGGCGTGAGTAGTTTGGGGATGGGATTGTAGTTTGGGACGTGGATTTTTTTGACTACTTAAGAATTAAATTATCTTGTGATGGATTTTAATAGTAAATATGGGTAAACTGACGGAAAATAGAGCCATCGAACTTCTAATGACTCACTTAGAAAATCAAGGTTATTCAATAGAAAGCTACTGCTTAGGACAATCAAGAGGTTATGACATTGTTGCTATACGCAACAACGAAAAACTTTTAATCGAAGTAAAAGGAGCTAAAGCTCACAAAGATTCCCCAACTAAAAGACGAGATTTTTTTAACTCAGGACAAATTAAGACTCATTTAGGAAAAGCTATTATTAAATGTCTGGAGACCAAAGTTTCTTATCCTGATGCAATTATCGCAATCGCGCATCCAGAAGATGAACAGATTAGAAAAGCAATAGGTGGTATTATACCTGAATTAAATAAGATAGGAATTATTCATTATTGGGTCAGTGCAGAAGGATCTGTCGAATTAGAAGCATAAAAAGTGATGACAGACAATACATTCCGTAACTCAATCAATAGGTTATTTAATTTTCTGAAGGAGAATAGAGATCACAATCATCTAGTCCAATCCAAATCTTATAATTCTTTTTTAATACCATTTGAATCTACTGAAGGTAAGGTCTACTCTTTGTTACATCATATAGCAAACACTCAAAGCCAACCTAATATCAATAAGCTTTCAGACTTCTTTCAAAGAATTTATTCAGAAAAAAGCAGACTCAATACCTTTCATTCTTTTGTAGAATTAATAGTCGACGAAGAGCTTGAGTCGAGTAACTATGAAAGTTTGTATCGAGCAATGATTACTCAAAGTGGATGGGGCAAAAAAACATCTGCCTTATTTACTAAAACAATCTATCACATTCATAGTGGCAAATACGATAGTACCTTTAAAATATGGGCTGATGCGCCAACAAGAATTGATGTCAATGAAAAAATATACCTTCCCGTTGATGCAGTTATTGAAGCCATATTTCACAAATTGAATCCTGAAATTAAATGGAACTTTGACAAAATCAACAAGTATCTGCAAAATCATACTCTTCAGAACAAATGGAAATTTGGGACGACTTATGGTTTTGGGGTTTTATATCCCAAAGAGGATCTGGTTTAAATCGTGGTTTTGTTTGGAATGAACAGAAGTATTGGGCTTTGTTAGAGACAGAAAAGGATGAGGAATCTGTAAAACTAATCAGGAATAAGACTATGAAATTCTTACTTCTATTAAAATAACTCGATTATGGAATTAAGTGAAGAAGAAATTCAAAAATTCTGGGAAGAAAAACTAGCAAATGAAGCATATTTCAGACGATTGAGTGCTGACGAAGTTGAGTACAAAAAAAAGGATAAATCCTTTTTTACAAATCTTAATATTCAATGGTGTACTGAGGTTTCTGAAATCGATACGGCTTTTTTATTTGAAGATCGAAAGTTTACTTTACTAGATGCCGATATATTCTTTGATGCTTATACAATTGTCAATATTAATATTGATAGGGTTTTAAATTTCCTATTTGATGATGCTTCTTTTATAGAGCGTCGATACTCTAAAACCAAATTATGGGATCAAACGGATAGAGAAAATTACAAATACACTAAACTTCTGAATTACATCAACGACGGTCAGGCACTTTGCCCTCCAATACTAAGTTATCGTAAGAATGAATTCAGTGATGGTAAATTAGTATTCAGTATAATAGATGGCAATCATCGTACAGCCTTTTCAAGATATATAGGTCTTCAAGAAATCAATTTTTTAATTCACAAAAATGATTGGAAGAATTTAAAATTACATCTTGAATAATTACCCAATCCGCCTCTTAAACTCTTTAATATATTCAGCCTTCATAACGCTACCTTTATACGAATTGAGAAACCCTTCCAGATTGACTTCAGTTTTGATATGTTCTGCTTTCTCGCGGTTCATTGTGATAAAGTAGCTTTCTAAGGCATCTTTCAAGGTTTTGCCGTTTGGCATCTTACGATAAGTCTTGCCAAACTCATCTTTCATTCCTGTTTCCCGTTTCATTTCAAGTTCGTAGGTACGTTCTAAGTTGAGCATTGTACGCAAGGTTATATTGTCTTAAGTATCATCATCGCCGGATTCTTTTCCTTCATAGCGTAAGATCGCTTTACGTATATCGATGCACATATTTACGACTGGCGCATACAACAGCTGTCGCTTCAAAGTCTTGTTAAAACCTATGCGATAAATAGAAGCGCTAAAACGATCGAGATATATAGCATCCAGCTTTTCATTACCTGTACAATTACCGCTTCCGCTTTTTCCATTCACGTCTCCTATAGCAATATTACTTTCAATGTCATAGATTAGACATGGTAATGCGATGTAATGAAACTAATGCCTTTAGGAGTTATGATATGACAAAATTTATATCTTAGCCCGTAGCGCAGCCTTAGCAGTGTTTAGGCGATCACTACTTGTTTTTTAGATGTGAGACTTGTGATCCGGCGGTATAAGAAAACGTGGGAGCTTAAATGGGAATATATTAAAAGCTTAATTTCTTTAATTGATGAACTCCTAGTAAGAAAAACTATGGACGATATGTACGATTCAATTAATTTTGAAAATATTTTAATTATTTACTTCAATGATCTATTTAGGAGGAAAATCAGACGTGAAAACTGACTTTGCGGAGAAAGCTGAAAATTGGCTCACTATTAGACTTAAAAAGAATGAAAGAAAAGATTCTAAAATCAATCAGAAGTTCAAAGACCTCTTTGCAAAAAGCACCACAGAAGAATTAATATCATGAAAACCTGATACGCTTTGTGAACTTAAAAAGACACTAAACAAGAAATACAGGCCTCCAAATAAAAGGATAATGAATTCTTTTGATTTTCAGGCCACTGAATTGTTTGTGAAAAGTGGATATAAAAATTGGTTCGTCGGTAAAAAATATAATTATTGGCTGGCTTAGGCACTTGATACTCATACGTGCACGTATTGCAACAGAGAATACATTTTCGCAGTTAAAAACTCAAAAGGAGGTAAATGAATGGTACCTCAGTTTGACCATTGGTTTCCTAAAAATTAGTTTCCTCTGTTTGCTAAAACTTTTTACAATTTAATTCCTTGAGGTGCACGCTGTAACGGTATTAAATCAGAAATAGTAATGAATTTAAAGGATTATTTTCATCCTTATTTAGATCTTGAAATTAAAAATTCGTATTATGTTAGGATATGGTTAAAAAGCATATCAGAACCAGAAGTATTCTTAAAAGCTAATTCTAATTTTTCTCGCAAAGGTTACAATACAGTCGATGCACTTAATTTGTCGATGATTAATAAAGAACATTCGTCAAGAGAATTAAAAGACTTATACGATTTGAGGAATAAATATTCGGAAAATTAGATGAACGTATTACTTAACAATATGTTCGCTGACTTGAAAATCACAAAAAAGAAAAATATATACTCATATTAGGAATCGAAACAGAAACTGAAGATTATACAAACGTATTATGAGCAAGTTCAAAAATGATATAGTCTCTTTCCTTCTCAAAGTCAGTTTATTGACCTGCCCAGTTCGCTTCACTAGATCTACTATTCACTTGCCTTTGATTACAGGACCGGTCACATGAATTTAGAAACCATGATAAATCAAGGTTGATCTCATTACTCAAGTGAACAGATTCTTTGCTGTTAATAGTGACAAAATATGGCTTTAAAACATTTTTATAAATGGTTCAACTAGTCATTCTATGATAGATTTTACCAAACTCATTTAAAACTTTTATCTATACAAGCAATGAATTTTCGATTATACCTATAAAATTATTCATGAAGTAAAATATAGTACCAGATAATATTAATTAAGCGTTTAGCTTAGGTCCGAAACGAAAATCGCCAGTTTTTAAAGGACAGACCAAGTTAAGCAGGGTGCCATGGGCGCTTCTGTTTATACTGTCTTTGGGTGTCTGGCGATACCTCGTTTCGGTGTACTTCAGTTAGCGCCTTTATCATTCAACAGCATGACACCGTTATTTAAGAAAGAAGATATCAGCTATCATCCAAATCGAAACGATTACAATATTGAAGTATCCGACAACTATTGGTTACTGAAAAAAATGAAATACTTGGTCCTTTCAATTTACTACAGGGGAATTAATAGATAAATACAAACTTTCAAGACATCAATTGCCGGCTATTGTGATGGAAACATCTTACGTCAACAGAAATATTAATTCTCAAGTTTGTAATCAAGGGTCATTTTAGAAGGCTCACACAAGAGCTGAAGCGAGAAACAATAGAATTGGTTCAGACAGAATATGGGATAGGAATATTTGTCAAAACTGTCGAGATTGAGTAGTGCAATTAGAAACAAAACATGCTTCCCGTGTTCTTCAGAATCATATAAACTGTATTCACAACAATATTGATCCTGTAGAACTTGGCTTGCAATTTTCTTATGAATGTATCCTTCTAAATATATATGCTGGTAATTCCATCACCTCCATTCTACCAAACACAAAAGATCTGCTGGGTCTAGATAACGCATTTGAACAGATGATTGAACATTTGAATGGTTTAGGATTAATCGAAGTAGAAAAAACTAGTTATGGCAGAATAACAAATCTTACAATTAAAGATCAAGGAGAACCTCCAATTAAATATTATTGTGAGGAATCAAAAGAGTACCCTCAAGCTTTTAAATGCCTCAATGCTCCTAGTGAAAACACGTTAGCTCGTTTTAAACATATTTCTAGTTTGAAAACGGTAGAAAAAACATCTAAAATTATGAGAAGAGAGCCACAAATGTCATCCGAAATTTTAGAATATATTTTGAAAAGCGACACCAACTCTGGGTCTAAAAAAGTGAAATACATGAACGTCGTAAGCTTCCCAGATAAGGTAGTTATTAATCCAAAAGAAAGTTATGTAATTACTGTAATCATGAGAAAAACGTGTTACATATCAGGATGATTCTGCTTTCGGATTACGAAAAATGACAGCTTAGTCTCATTAACGGTCATTGATAATCTAAATATCTTTCAAATTTTGAGGATAACCTCAAAACAAGTAGATTTTTGCGACCACCGGGAGAAAAAATTTGGTGCGTGTGGCCACATGCACACTACTTGCATACTCACACTCTATAACCAATCAACCACCACCCCTAAAATCAAGAAACCCAGCTAAACCATTTAAAAGCCGACCTTAATTTCAAAAAAAACAACTGAAGCACGAGTAATAAGGAATATCATGATTATGGCTAGAATCATAAACAATAGATGAGGTTGATGTTTCTGTTTATTTGAAAGCACTCATACTCGTAGTACTATTATAGTTTTATAAAATTATAAGTTTATATTCTTACAAGAATATTTATAAATAAATTTATGTATAAATAGATTTATTAGTTTCTATGTTTATTTATAAATAAATAGATAAATTTATTTATTGATATATATGTATATAAATAGACATACTTATTTATTGATAAATAAGTACACACTGAAGAGTTTATAAGTGTTATTCGAACCACAATAAATACACTAATAGGTATCAGGAGCTAATTCACAATTTTGCTCATACGCTATAATATTGATAAACGAACTGTAAAAGACCTACGACAATATCTCTATTGTTATTCTCTTTGATTTTAGAATTCTATCCTGTTAAGATTTAAATCTTAAAAAATACGGTGGCTAATCTCATAGCTAATCAAGCCGAGGTATAGCCATAAGTGTGTGTGTAGAATTGTCAGAATCTAAATATAGATCAGCATTACCGTGGTTTCATGCGAATAATGGTTTCTACGAAGCAAATAAGTTAGGAATACGAAGCGTACGAAGGCAAGGTGTAAGCCGCTTTAAGTAAATGATTTAAAAATCCCGTGAAGTGTTTGTTTAATTCCGATTTAGGCTGATCTAGCCAACAACGGATTCCTAGCATCTTTATAAAAGGTTCAAATAAGCTGCCGTTTGATTAAAAGGGTTGAAGTACTATGTAACTAAAAATCTATAGTGCCTAGAACAAATTCCAAATTAATGATATGCATTTATCTATATAGTCACCCATGACAATAATTAAGGTCACACTTACGTAAAGAACTAAGGGAACAATACCTTTCTTTATGTGAGTATCAAAACTTTTTTGTATACTATTTGATTTTTTAATGTGAACTGATTGACGCTTTGTAACCTTTTGAATTTTATCATTTAGGTGATTTATATTTGTATTTACCTTACTGGCGTAAGCGTTGTGCTCAGATTTGCTAAGTAATTTATCTACCGTACTTTGATTCTTAATAATGGTATTAAGGAAATTTTGCATTTCTCCTAGCCTCTGTTCTAGATGGACTAATCTAATATCAACAGATTGTGAAGAAAGCATTTGCATTTCTTGTATCTCATTGAATTTTGATTCAAGATTATTCTTGGATATCAATTCTGCAACCTCGGTCAACTGATCTAAGATTACTTCTTGATTTAATTCTATATTAGACTGCTTTGACATAATTTATCGCTTATAACCTCTCTTTTTCTTTTTTTTCTTTTTTGGATTGTGGCTGTGATCAGGGTCTCCCGGATCCTCAATGTGATCACTGGCGACAAATCTTGATGTAGGATAGCTGGAGAAAGGATGCCCCATTTCATCATTTGGCGTCTCGTCTGTGCTAAGCGTAGGTGTATTTTCTGCCGCATCTGTTGACTCTGGATTGGGTTCGTCTACTGACACATCAGATGATAAGTTTTTAGAGTCGATATCAACATTCATCATTAAAGAATAGAACTCCTCATTCTGTTGAATATTTTCAACAGTCACTGTATTACCCTTAAAGGAAAAGGAAGCATTGACATCATTAAAAAACTTTCCTTTTTCAAAATCTACGATAACTCCATGCTTCGCAAATTCATCGACATATTCTTTTAGTCCTGTGATTTCGAGATTAGAAATTATTTGAAAATGTAATTTATTGATGTACTCCTTTGGTGATAATTTTTGTTGTTTCTCTTTATCACCTTTACTCTGGTGATGATTAGTGAAATTGTTTTCTGAATTATTTCTAGAAGACGCTGCATCCGCTTTTGATTTATGTCCATCACTCATTTTTGATCCTTCCTGATAGGTTTTATTGTTAGTTGAGTCTTTAATTTCAGTAGGAGTTATTATATTCTTTACAGTTCCTTCCTTTAAGTCCAAATCTATTGAGTTGAACAATACATTTAGTGATACTGGTCTATTGATCCTTAGCCTCTCAACAACCTTATTGATATTATTAGTAGCTGCCGTTGGATAGATGATCGCAAGGAGTTTGAAAAGGTCAACTTTTTCATTCACCTTTTCTGAAGTTATTCTCAAATAAGGCTGAACCATAGAAGTAGTAGCCATTTGCTCACTAAATCCAGAGACGCTTATCTTCACATCCTGACTTCTTAAAAGCACCACCAGTTGAGGCAAACTCTTAACATCATTGACCTTTAAAAAATCTTTTAAAAAGCCCTTTTCCTCGTTAATAGATGCCTTTTGTATATCCATTATTAGCGGTGATTTATCAATTATAGATGGTCGTTCTTGGCGATTCTTTATCCTCAAATCTTCAGCCTCTTGTTCATTAATCGCTGTTTGGCCCAGAATCTGTTGAAGTGCTCTATCAATTTCCTTGATTAACTGTAGTTGACTCTTTTCAATCGTTGAACTCTCAAGAATTGCCGGAAGCTCCTCATTTAATTGCTTTAAACTAAGTTGTGGATAAATCTTTCTGATCGTCTTATTGAAACTCATTTCCCTATGCCCTTCTCTGGCCTTGAAGCTATATTTTTGTGTATTGAATCTTAAAAAATTTACTTTACCGTTCTTCCCTATTACTATTTTAACGTCCACGTCTTTATGTTGGAAATAATGGATGTATTTCTCCAGAGTAGAGCAATTAGGATTCTCAATTATTGCGTGGTGATTCTGGTGAATTACTTTCCTAATGGTTTTGCTTTCCTTCTTGTTATTTTCAGATACTTCCTTAGCGCTGATCCAGCCAGGTTGGATCTGTTGAAGTGCTTTATCAATTTCCTTGATTAACTGTATTTGACTCTTTTCAGCTGTTGAATTCTTAAGAATTGTCGGAAGCTCTTCATATAATTGCTTTAAACTAAGTTGTGGATAAATCTTTCTGATCGTTTTATTGAAACCCATTTCCCTGTGCACTTCGCTAGCCTTGAAGCTAGATTTTTGAGTATTGAATCTTAAACCATTTACTTTACCGTTTTTCCCCATTACTATTTTAACGTCCACGTCTTTAAGTTGGAAATAATCGATGTATTTCTCCAGGGTAGAACAATTGGGATTCTCCGTTATAGTTTGGTGATTCTGGTATATTTCTTTTCTTATAGGTATACTTCCCTGCTTTTTATTTATAGATATTTCTTTTGCGCTGATCCAACCACGCTGCATGCTTAATTCATGAGCCACATCACCTGCGTTCTTACCTATTTTGAAATCATTATAAGCCTTACCGTCAAAATTTATTCTATTGTAATAAAGATGAACATGTCGATGTGATTTGTCTTTATGCAGAAAAGCGACGTGCTGATGTTGATCAAGTTTCATTGATGTACTGAAATCAGCTATCACCTGTTTCCAAACTTTATTAGTAACCTTTGCTTTATTATCAACCGACAAGGAAAGTATAACCGAGATTACATTCTTCTTACAATTTGAATTTAGCTTTTGGATCATTTCAAAATCCTGATGGAATTTGTTCACATCAGTACCTAGCAGCATGTGTTTAGAGACTATTTCTGCCTCTTTCTTTTGATCATTTGCATAATCAATGGCAACTTTGGCACTGCTTGTGGTACTAATTTTTGCGATCATTTTGGGAGTAGTTAAGGATCTTTAGACGAAACTCTTGGACTAATTCTCTTACTTCGTAGGATAGCCTTGGGTCTGATTTTTTATACATATTAGAAATACTCTGCCAGCGATTTGATTCAAGAAATAGTGATCGTATGAACTCATTTTCCTCACTTGTCTTTCTGATTGGAATCGGTCTGCTTTCCAGTAGCAAGCGTATATATTCGCTAAGATTGTATCCCATTTTCTCTGCCTTCAAGTTAAATCGCCTTTTCCCCAAGGGCTTAACTCTAACTTTGATTATTTCCGTCTTGTTTATAGATCTATACCTATTGGATTTTGCGCTTCTCATCGAATTCTTTTTTTGAATGAAGTTTGTTTATCAAATTGAAAACCAGATAAACTATCTTTTGTACTTCTTAGATTTCATTTCTGACATGGCTTTTTCAAAATCTTGATCTTTGACGAAAACTCTATCTCCTATTTTAAAGGCTTTTAATTTCCCTGACTTAATATAATTGCGCAAAGTTCCCACACATACCGGGTTGACCGCTGCGAGTTGTTGCAGAGATTTATGATCAGCTTGCCCCTTCTTATTTAGGGTAGCTCGGATTTTGGCATCAACAATTTCCTCTATTTTGGAAAACAATTGATCTGCAGAAAGATTTTCAATCCGCAGTTCTTTAATCTGAATGGTAGGTTTTGACATGGTATCGAATTTTTGATACCGCAATTTTACCACGCATTATTACTTGATTGAATTGTGAATGTCTTAGATATTTTTCTTAGAAGTCTTAGATATCGGTACTTTTTACGAAAAGTTTTCGACCTTTACGATTACCTCGCTTGCTATCTTTGACATACGACGAAACTTCTTCATGATCGTCTGATCTTCGTATTCATCCAGATGACTTATCGAATTCTTATTACCCAGCGCTGTACAAATTTTGTTATACTCTTGATACAAGCTTGTGTTTTCCTTTTTGTTATAATACTCTAAAAGTTTCTTTTGGAGATCCGTATAATTTTTGTAATCGGCCTTAATAGGATAGTTAAAATGTTGTACGTAAAAATACATTGCCAGCTCTGAAACAGTCAGGTGGTGTTGAGTAAGAACGCTGAATTCGGTCCACTGAGTTTTCTCTTTATCAGTGAGTTCCTTGAGAATTTTTTCATCTGCCAAGTCAGAATAGAGATGAGGATCTTTCTTGACATGTTGATTTACATAGTCTTTGGCTATCTCTCGTAAGCCATACTGATTTTTCAATACATACCCCCATGCGGCATAATTAAGTCCATGATAATATCCGTCTTTGGTGGCATATTTCGACGGGTCATCAATACTTCCAATTGGAAAATTGTTTTCTTGTAAACTTTGTGAAACGCTATTGTCAGAAAGTGGACCGCCCAGGTCTTCCCACCTATTGACAGTATAATCCCAAAGACTTTTAATTTTTTGATCATCAGTCAAAGCCATCGAAAAGATTTTTTCGATTTCGTATCCGACAAATTCCTCTATACCATGCTCAAAACCAACCCGGTATTTCTGATGATATTCTTCAAAGGCGTAAAAGTCATTATTTAATGCACCACATACATAATGGAAAAAGCTTGTTTTATAAGGAACACCTTTTATTACTATCCCATAAGATAAAACTTCGGTTTTTAAAAACTGCGGATTTCTATAAGTAAATATTTCAAACCTCATTTGTGCCGCTTGATAAACTCTAAATACGCAAGGATCTTTATGAATTTTAATTCGACCAAAATGATTTACTTTTTCATCACTACTATCCATTATGTTAATAGCAATTTGAAAATGATCTAACTCTTTTGGAACATCGTAATCTGATGGCTTTCCTGCATAAATATTCAGGATTTGATTTTGATAAATTATACTTAAATCCAATTCTAGGCTTTCTTTAATATGTTTAGTTCAATATTGAATACTTCATCTATTGCTTCCTTCTTTTCATCATTATCTACTTGATAATACGTATTTAAGGTTTTCATATCTAGGTGGCCAGTAATTTTACTTATAAGTTTATCACTTTTACCTTCCCTTTTCATCATCGTAATAAATGTACGGCGTGCAGTATGAGAACTAACCCTTTCCCAAAAACTCATTTCTTTCCTGGTGACGGTTTTACCGCTTACAGATACCTTTTCAACTTTTTGGGTAAACCCAGCATCGAGAAACACTGTTTTTATGTATTCATTATGGTTTTGATTTGCAACAAGTGGTAATTCGTAATCATATTTTTTAAGAATAAAACTCGCTATTTTTCCTAATGGAATTTCCCTCACCTTTTTTTCCGATCCTTTTTCTTCTTTTAAGTAAAGGGTATCTCCAGAGACACTACTTTTTGAAATGAATTTCAACTCTCCAAATCGACAACCTGTGACGCAAGAAAACACGAATACATCTCTTACACGTTCCAGAGATTTTGATTTACACTTAGCATTAAGTAAGTGTTCAATATCTTTTTTGGTAAGCGCTACCTGATTGGTTATTACTTGTTTTTTTCGCTTAAAGTTTTTAAACTCCTCGTTGTAAGTCAATCGATTTTTATACGCCCAAAGCATAAATGTTTTAAAGAGTCCTAAATTTCTAGAGAAGGTATTATTGATGTGACCTTTTTCTGTTAAGCAAAAATCAGTGAATTCTGATATAAAAGCAGAGTTGATACTTACGAAATTCAGCTTGAAATCTCGTTGCTCCTGGAAATTTAGCAGCAACGTTTTCATGTAACCATATCTTTTAATTGTAGATACCGACCAATCTTTATTTTTTGTTTTTTCTAAAACAAAACTGTCATAGGCATCCAGAAAATCATTATTACCTTTTACCGTTTTCTTGAACTTAAGATCTAGCGCATCCTTTAATACGCTAGAGATAAATTGAATTTGCATTAGCTTGGAAGCAGCTAACGATTCATGAAAACATTCTGAATAGCGACTAAGTTGAGTGCGAATAGATCGCACTCCTGCAGCTTTACTATTTATAATTGGAGACTTATTTTTCTGATCCCAGTCTTTAGGATTAATTACCTCACCAGTTGAGTAGACAAATTTCTTTTGCTCTTGCTTAAAGGAACAGGAAAATAAAATAAGTGTTTCTTTATCGGACCTCGGTTTTTTGAGATAAAAGGTATGTGTCATGGCGATTTTTGATTGGTTGACTAATTAGTTGACAAATATCGTTCTACTCCTTGACATTTCAAAGTGTCAAATTGTAGCAATTTTAGGGATTTTAGCCGTTTATCGACTGTTACAATTGAAAATTCGAAAAAATACTATCAAAAGATTCGATAACCTTCTTCTCCGCAAAAGAAACCCGCAACTATCGTTGCGGGTTTTTTGTTTTAGGTGATTTTAGTAACCAAGCTCAGCAGACTAATTTCACAATCATTGATCCATCATGACATTGATCTCATCACCAATCATAGAGGATTATTTGTGTTATCTTATCTATAAAAGCTATCTATTTGTAAGAATTCCAAAGTAATTTAGACAAAAAGAATGTTATGAGTAAAGAGAAACAACCCGGAATTATTAATCGTCCACCAGCTGATATGCACGATGACGGAGTGCATTTTAATCCTAAAAAACTAGCTGTAAAAAAGGACAAAAGAACCGAACTTCCTGAAAAAGAAAACGAATCCTAAACATTTCGCGCTCCGCCGAAATCTAGGTAAATATCAGATTAAGATTAAAAAAGGTCTTGAGCAAGATTTTTTGTAGGGTTGCTATAGGTACAATTCTAATCAAGATCACTGCCATTTAAAATTTAGAAGACATAATTCAAAGTGGCCAGTTTTGTTGATTTTTAGCACATTCCTTTTCTTGTCATATGCTATTGTTCAATACTAATGGAATACGACATGTATTGAATGTTTGGAAAATGCTCAGGAACGAGTTTGCTATTTAGAAAATTAGCTTCAAAAATTTGAATAACTTCTTCATCACTAGCCAGCGATACAAAAACAATTTGTTGGTAGCTTTAGGAATGTTGAGATTTTTTGAAGGAAAGCCAATGCATCTCTTTGATTTCCTTGAGCATTTCTGGAGTGGAGACTGTTTTTACTTCTACATGTTTTAAAATTTCTTGTACGGGTAAGAATGCTATGGGCGCAGGCTCATGTCCCATTTCTGTATACCATTGTTGTAATTGCTTTCCAGAAGCTAGATATACTAAAGTTCCTATTCCAGACCATCCATGAGCAGCGGCACACATGGGGCAATGTTCTCCAGTGGTATACATGGTTGATTCCTCGCGCTCTTGTTGAGACAAATTTTGTAGTGCCCATCTAGCCAATTCAATTTCTGGATGGAATAGCGCATTCACCTCATTGACCCTATTGCGCTCTGTAGCAATCACTTTCCCTTCAGCATTAACTAGGATGGAACCAAATGGTTCATCTCCAGCATCCAGCGATGCTCTGGCAAGTTCCAGGCACTGTTTCATATATCTTTCTTCTTTAGCTGTCATGGTGGCTGATTTTATCAGATTGGATTAGCACACGATTGGGTTATAGAAATATAGATGATGGCTCAAACATTCTTCCTTATCGATTTGCTAAAATTAAAGAGACGTACATCTCAACATAATACTATTCCAAAAACGAAACTGATACATAATTTAAAGTCTTATTTTATAGATGCTGCATTTCCATAAGTCAGTTCGATTAGAAAAACTGCAAACCAACCAATTTCCATTTTCTTTATAAACGCGATCATTCCACAGGTGTTAAAACGATACTACTGATTAAATCAACCATCAAATGGGATGTGATCTTAGGGATAAAATGAATATCTTCGAGTATCCCAATCCCCTATTTTATAAGAGCCACTACTTAATACGTAAATAGTATTTGCTATGCAAGAAATGACAGGGATCCACCCAACCGAAGAATTATTTTCTCATTTCTTCAATTTAACACAAGACTATTTGTGTATTGCGGGTTATGATGGCTATTTCAAAAAAGTAAATCCAGCATTTATTGAATTCATGGGCTATTCTGAAGAAGAATTAATGGCGTCTCCCATTCATACATTTATTTATGAAAAAGACCAGCACCGTACGGCCACAAGCAGAAAAGGCCTTACCAAAGGTTCTCCTCTTCTGCATTTTGATAATCGCTACACCACAAAATCTGGAGAAATCGTTTGGTTGACCTGGACTGCAATACCTAATGAAGACAATCAATTGGTATACGCCATTGCTAGAAACGTTAACCATATTAAAAAGAAGGAAGAAGAAAGAAATGCAGCCATTGCAAACTTGACCCAGCTTAATAAAGAGCTCAAGCGACTGTCCTTCACCGCGACCCACGATTTAAAATCACCCGTCAACAACTTGATCTCGCTATTTCACCTACTGGATACCAGCGAGATCAAAAATGAAGAAAATCTTTTATACATCAATCTTCTCAAAGAGTCGTCAGAAAACCTTCGGGACATTCTCAATAACTATGTAGATACCATCAAGAAAAAGAATACCTCACTACACCATAAGGAACAAGTGTGTATGAAACAGGTGTTACAAGCGACGCTAGACCCTATCAAATATCTCATCAAGAATACGGGTACCACGTTTCATATTGATTTGGATCAGGCTTCTACCATTAATTTCAACGCCTTCTGTTTGCATAGTATTTTCCTCAACTTGATTTCCAATTCCATCAAGTATGCGCGTCCTGGAGTACCGCCAGTCATTCAGATTACTTCTTCAAATAAAGAAGATTCCGTACAGGTGTCTGTAAGCGACAACGGTTCTGGTTTTGATATGGAAAAAGCCAGTGGTAAAATATTCCACCTCAACGAGACCTTTCACGACGCTACAGATAGCAAAGGCGTTGGGCTATACTTGGTTAATGACTACATGAAATCCTTTGACGGCGAGATCCAAGTGAACAGTACCGTAAACCAAGGTACCACATTCACACTCACCTTTCCTAACCAGTAGCTTTATTTGAAGCCATAAGACGCTTTGAATATCGCTTTCGCGAAAGCGAAATACATAAAACCTTGAGGCTGTGCTTCCCAGCTTAAGAAGGCTACACCATATTCCATCCTATTCGCAAGTCATAGCTTTTTGATAAATCAGCGATCCCTATACATCTGCTGGCCCATTTGTGATACTTTTGCCATCCCAAAAATTGGATTATGATTGCAGTAGATCAACTGGCGGTAGAATTTTCTGGAACCACACTTTTTAGTGGTGTGACCTTTAATGTCAATGAAAATGACAAAATCGCGCTCATGGGCAAGAATGGTGCGGGAAAATCAACGTTGATGAAGATCATCGCCGGCGTTTCAAAGCCTACTCGTGGCCACGTACGTGCGCCTAAAGATGCCGTGATCGCCTACCTACCGCAACACTTGTTGACTAATGATGACTGCACGGTGATGGAAGAGGCTTCTAAAGCCTTCAGCACCTTGCTGGACATGAAAAACAAGCTGGACCAGCTCAATAAAGAACTGGAAACCCGTACCGATTATGAAAGCGACGCCTACATGAATATTATCAATGAGGTATCAGATCTGGGAATGAAATACTATGCCATTGACGAGGTCAATATCGAGGCCGAAGTGGAAAAGGCCCTCAAGGGATTAGGCTTTACCGCTGCAGACTTTGATCGTCCCACCAGCGAGTTTAGCGGTGGCTGGCGCATGCGCATTGAACTGGCAAAAATCCTGTTGCAAAAACCCGACCTCATCCTACTCGATGAACCTACCAACCACGTCGATATAGAATCGGTATTATGGTTGGAAGATTTTTTAATCAATAAAGCCAAAGCCGTGATCGTGATCTCTCACGATCGTGCTTTTATCGATGCGATTACCAACCGTACCATAGAGGTAACCATGGGCCGCATCTATGATTATAAGGCCAATTACAGCCATTATTTGCAACTGCGGGAAGATCGCCGCGCCCACCAGATCAAGGCTTATGAGGAACAGCAAAAAATGATTGCAGACAACCGCCAGTTCATTGAGCGTTTTAAAGGTATGTACTCCAAAACCAACCAAGTGAGCTCTCGCGAGCGCATGCTGGAAAAGCTGGAGATCATTGAAATTGACGAGATCGACAACTCTTCACTGGCATTGCGATTCCCACCAGCACCACGATCTGGTGATTATCCCATTACCGTCAAGGATGTGAGCAAATCCTATGGTGACCATGTAGTTTTCAACAACGCCAGTTTTTCTATCGCTCGAGGCGAAAAAGTAGCACTTGTAGGCCGCAATGGAGAAGGAAAGTCCACGATGATCAAAGCCATTTTGGGAGACATTGATGTAGAAGGCACGTGCCAGTTGGGTCACAATGCACAAATCGGATATTTCGCTCAAAATCAAGCCGCACTACTCGATCCCAATCTAACGGTGTTTCAAACCGTCGACGAAGTTGCCAAAGGTGACATAAGAACACAAATCAAAAATATATTGGGACAATTCATGTTCTCTGGCGATGCCATCCAGAAAAAAGTAGGTTTGCTCTCTGGTGGTGAAAAAACCCGACTGGCTATGGTTAAACTATTGCTGGAACCGGTGAACGTCTTGATTCTGGATGAACCTACCAACCATCTGGACATCAAAAGCAAAGATGTTTTGAAGGAAGCACTTAAAAACTTTGACGGCACGCTCATTCTGGTTTCCCACGACCGTGATTTTCTACAAGGCCTGGCAAACAAGGTTTTTGAATTCAAGGAACAACGAGTTATTGAACATTTTGAGACGATTGATGCATTCTTGGAACGCAATAAGGTAGAAAGCATGCGCGAATTGGCCATGTAAGTTATCAGGTCTTTTGACAGCTAATTACTGCCTGACAACTTTTTTCCTTCAGCGATTGTTTGCATTGAATCCTGCTTTTTCACTCAAAAAAAGTCATTTGCTAGACGACTTGGAAAATATATTCATTTAGAACAATTACTAAGAATCGCCATCTAACTAGATATGGATGCCTTATTTACAAATACTTACAATTAAAAACAACGATTTTTATATTGTTGGACTCAATATTTAGCCGATTTAAAATGTAGGAAAATAGGCTTATTTGTTTAAACATTTGTTAACTAAATATAAGTTTTACTAACTTAGGAGCATTAGGTACGATAACTTGAATCAAATGCGGTACAGCTCCAGCCAAGAAATAAGCGTTTCAAAAAATTTAGATGATGCATTGCAAAAGCAATTAAGCAACATCATCAGTTTAGCGGTTTCCATTTGCAATGTACCAACCGTAATTCTATCCGTAAAAAGTAAAACTGGATTCATTTCTTTTTCTAGAGATGGTATGCTAGAAGTCAATGAGGCACTCTGCGTTTCTATTCACAAATTGCTATCCAAGACTTCAACTTCTGAGATCGTTCATGTTTCTGATATTTCAGAAAATGAATATTTACAAGATTGGTCGATATCTACCAATCGTCCAGCTTGGACATCTTTTTGGACCTGTCCAATCTTTTCCAATTCAAAGAAATTGATAGGCGCCTTATCCTTATTTGATGAACAACATAGAAGCTTTACTAGTGTCCAAAATGAGGCTATTCTCCATTTAAGCCATCAAGCAGCGATGGTGCTTGAAACTAATGATGCCTTGAGAAAATTGCAAAAGGAAAGCAAGTACAATGCAGAGGCGCTTGAGAATTTAGTGAAATGTACTGGTTCTGGCACCTGGCGCTACCACCTTCAAACTAAAAAGCTCACCATTAATGAAAAATGGTTTGAATTACTGGGGTATAATTCTACGGAATTAAAACCCATCAATTTTGATTCCTGGAAATCCATGATGCATCCTAAAGATGTGGAGCGTACGCTTAGTCAACTAGAGCATTTTAGTTCTGGTGATAACAAAGAATATGATGTAGAGTTTCGCATGCGCCACAAAAAGGGTACTTGGACGTGGATAAGGAGTACAGGACATGTTTCAAAATTTGATAAGGATGGAAAGCCGTTAATTATTTGGGGAACTCACAACGACATTGATGAGAAAAAGAGAGTGGAACTGGAGTTGCTTAAAGAAAAAGAGCGTTTTGAACTGGCTGCCAAGGCAACCTCAGACATCCTTTGGGATTGGGATGTGATTAATAACACCATCATTTTTGATGAGAGTTATGAAAAAGTATTTGGCTTTAAGCCATTGACTAAGGAGTCAGATCATTCCAAACAATGGCAGGAACGATTGCATCCTGCAGATAGGGAACATGTCATTCAAAGTCTGCAAAAGGCCTTGGAATCTGATGAAAGAAACTGGGAACACGCCTATCGTTTTAGAAAACAAGATGACACCTATGCTTATGTGGTAGATAAAGCCTACATAGAACGTAATAAAACGGGTATACCGCTCAGAGTCGTTGGGGCTTTTCAAGACATCACACTCAAGAAAGAATCTGAGCTACAGCTCAAGGTTTTTGAATCCATCATCAACAAAACTAAGGACTCCATTATCATCACAAGGGCAGAACCTATCGATGCACCACACGGCCCAGAAATCATTTACGTCAATGATGCCGTTGTTGAAAAAACGGGATATGCTAAGGAGGAATTGATAGGAAAAACACCTCGTATTTTTCAAGGCAGGAATACCGACCCAGCGACATTGAAATACATCTCAAAAAAGCTAAGGAAATGGGAAGTTATTGATGTAGATATCATTAATTACACAAAAGATAAAAAGGAATATTGGATCAACTTATCCATTGTACCTGTAGCTGGTGATGATGGACGTTATAAGTATTTGATTTCAGTACAAAAGGATATTACAGACCGTAAGATATATGAACGCTCCTTGAGAGAATTAAATGAAAAGCTTCAAAAAAATGCAGCGGAATTAGAGATTTCAAATTCAGAACTTGAACAATTTGCCTATGTGACTTCACACGATTTGCAAGAACCTTTGCGTATGGTGACCAGCTTTTTAACGCTGCTGGAACGTAAGTATGGAGATGGTATTGATGAAAAAGGCAAAACCTACATCCATTTTGCGGTCGACGGTGCAAAGCGTATGCGCCAGCTTATCCTGGATTTGTTGGAGTATTCCAGAGCTGGTAAAATCGATGAAGTTTATGAAGAGGTAGACCTCAACGTTCTCATAAAGGACGTCCTTAAATTGAGTGATCGCTTCATTAAGGAAAAGAATGCTGTGGTCACCTATGACACCTTGCCGGTGATACGTTCTTTCAACTCACCATTGCAACAAGTCTTTCTCAACCTTATTAACAACGCGCTTAAATACAGTTCTTTTGATAGAACACCTTCCATTCATATCAGCGCCCATGAGGACGATCGCAAAGTTTTGCTAACCATAGAAGATAATGGGATTGGGATCAAGGAGGAATATCTAGAAAAGATCTTTGTCATTTTCCAAAGACTGCATACAAAAGATGAATATACCGGTACCGGTATAGGACTCGCAATCACTAAAAAGTTAATGGAACACCTGGGCGGTAGAATATGGGCCGAGAGTAAGGAAGGAGCTGGAAGTAAATTCATGATTGAAATTATAAAGAAGTAACATGCAAAATGTAAACATCCTATTAGTAGAAGATAATGAAGGTGACATCCTGTTGACCACAGAGGCTCTGGAAGAAATCAAAGTGGCCAACAATCTTACGGTAGCTCGCACAGGAGAAGCCGCTATAGATTTATTGAAGGAACAGGCTGCAAGTCAAAACAAGCAGAAACCATTACCAGATCTTATCCTACTGGATGTCAACCTACCTAGGATCAATGGTCATGAAGTTCTCAAGTATATAAAAGAGCATGAAGATTTGAAACACATACCGGTCATCATGTTGACGACCTCATCATCTATGGATGATATTTCAAAATCCTATAGAAAACATGTAAACTGCTATATTGTCAAGCCTGTGGAATCTGAAGAATTTTTAAAAGCGGTGATCCAAATCGAAAACTTCTGGTTCAACATTGTTAAATTACCTTCAAAAACAGATTAGGGAATGCGTACCAAATTATCCAATTATAGAATTCTAATTGTTGAAGATAATAAGGGCGATTTACTCCTCATTCAAGAATATCTGGATGAATATTTTATAAGCTCCAATCTAGTTAGTGCCAAAACTTTTGCCGAAGCCAAAAATCTTTTACAGTCACCATCGAATGCTTTTGACATCATTCTATTGGATCTCTCGTTGCCAGATCTTGACGGCATGTCGTTGTTAGATCAAATGGTACCCTTATCAGGTGATGCGCCTATCGTTATTCTTACCGGGTATTCAAATGTCCCTTTTAGTTCGTTGACTTTAGGACAAGGAGCTTCTGATTATTTACTTAAAGATGAGTTGACACCATTTTCTCTTTATAAATCTGTAGTACATAATATTGAACGTAAAAAACATGTACAGGAAATTGAAAATTCTCGAGAAGAATACACTGATTTATTCGAATTGAGTCCGCAACCGTTGATTATTTATAATACCAACGACATGTCCATTATCAAAGTGAACGATGCCGCTTGCCACTTGTATGGATATACTATGGAAGAGTTTTCCCATTTAAATTTACTGGATATAAGACCAGCGTCTGAAGAGTCGTATCTAAGACAGGAATTCAAAAAGATCACGCAAACCGACATGAAGTCTCAAACCTATGTCGGAGTTTTCAAGCATCAAAAAAAGAACGGCGAGGTCTTCACGGTAGAAGCATATAGCAATCCTGCCTCACGGGTGAATGAAAATGTGCGTGTATCATTGATCAACGATGTGTCAGAAAAACTCAATTATATCAAAAAGATTGAAGATCAAAATGCCCGTTTAAAAGATATCGCCTGGATACAATCTCATATTGTTAGATCACCACTTTCCAGAATCATGGGATTAGTTAACTTACTATCTGATGAAGATTTGGAGCCAACAGAGCGCCGATTTATCTTGGAAAAGATTTCAGAATCCAGTCAGGAGCTGGATCACATCATTCATGACATTACAGAAAAAGCATCTCAATTAAAACGGGAAGAATCATGAAAGAGAGATTGCTTATCATAGACGACGATCCCATATTTTGCTACATACTGGACAAACTCATTAAAAAACAAGATGCGTATTCCACAGCAACATTCAATAGCGCTCTGGACGGGCTGGATCATCTTGGTAAAATGACTGGAGAACAAGAAGTTCTTATCTTTCTGGACATCAATATGCCAGAAATGAACGGATGGCAATTTCTAGAAGCATTAAAAAATGTATCGTACAATATCCCTATCCGTGTCGCGATTGTAACCTCATCCATAGATCCCGAAGATCAAAAAAGATCTTCTACCTATGACATGGTCAGCACCTTATTGACAAAACCAGTAGCAGCCAACGAGTTGCAAAACATCTTAAAATCAACAGAATTATCGAATTCTTCCAATTAATCTATAAAAGGGAATGTTTTATAAGATTTTACCTTAACAGCCATCGATCCATAAGGTAAATTGACTTACCCATGACTGCTAGATAGGTAAAATGATTTAAAAGAGTACGCTTCCCTGCCTGTCCGGCAGGCAGGCGCGAAAGCGAACACCGCAAAACACTTTTAGTAATACAATCTAAAATCCAACAATTTACAAAGCTGGTAATGTTTGTAGAACATACGCTCCACAACTTCTTTGAGATCGTCATTTTCATAGAACAGGCTAAAAAACACCCGATCTATCGTGAAGGCGCTGGTCATTTTTTCTGAAGGATGCCCATAGCCAGAAATCGCACGGGCACCGGTAACATCCAGAAAATACTGCGACTCTTCATCAGTCAGGTCCAGGATCTTTTTGTTTGCAAAATGAATCACCTTACCGTTCATCTTGCCTTCAAAAAGTTCGGCTATTTCTTCAATGCTATAGTAGTATCCATTGATCAAAAGGTTATTGGCCTCGCCAGGCAATACTAGATATATGATCTCATAACCCTTAAAGTTATGATCGTCATAAAGCAGATAACTCAAGCTTTCTTCCAGTCCTTCAATGGTATCGCAGGCCTTGTAGATACTGGTAATGTTTTGGTGTAGTGCGATGTCCTCTAGAATGGTAAGCACCTCAGTCGTCTCTTCATTCTCAATATCGGCCACAACTTCAAGACAATAAATAAAATTCTCGACGTCGGTGATAGGTACTTCCAGTTCGCTCATCAGGTTCCTGCTCTTACTAATTCACCTGCAATATTAAAGGCCAAATTTCAATCAGGCTGTTTATAGGAGGTATTTAACCTAAGTTTCTAATACCGTCCCGTGCCGCCAGCACTGCTTCTTTTGACTGTTGAAACTGTAACAAATGCGGGAATGAAACATCTTATAACCGTACCTCTGGTATTATAACATAACCAACCATCCCATGAAGCATTTTATTAAATCTTATTTTTTTTTAGCGCTACTCCTATTGCCTTTTTCACAAACCCAGGCACAAGACTGTGACTGTGCGGACTCCTTTCAAATTACCATGGATACCTACGAGAAAAATTATTCACTATTTCAATACAAAGTCACTGATGAGAATAGAGACCTATACACGGCCCACTCAGACATCATGTTGGATAGAGCAAAACAAGCTAAGGATTTAACGGAGTGTATCACTATACTTGAAAAATGGCTGGAGTTCTTTAGGGATGGTCATACCTATATCATTCGTTCAGAGGACAAATCTGTTGAGACCTACAACGAGAATATTCCAATCACGATGGAAGAATTCAAATCCAACTATGCTAAATCTGCTTCTAATGATAATCCCATACTAGGTATTTGGAAAAACGCAGGCTACGAGGTCGCTATTATTCCAAACCCAAAAAACAATTCTAGAGAACGGGATTATATAGGTGTCATACTAGAAAGTGCAAATCCCAACTGGAAGAAAGGCGATGTGAAATTTGAATTGATGAATATTTTTGGAACCAATTATGACATCAATTACTTGATGGGTGATCATACCATAAAGCAGATCACTGGAGAACAAACAGACCGTGGCGTCTTTGAAATAAAAACACTTAGCAATTGGACAAAACTTTGGCCAGAAGTAGAAAATGTAAAAAAGCCTAGTGAGACCGAACGTAAGTTCGATCAATTCCACCTCTCCTACGTGGATAACATACCGTATCTGAGACTCCCTGATTTCTATTCGGTAGATCCTGAATATGTAGACAGTATCATGCAAGCTAATCATGATAGGATCATTACTTCAGAAATGATGATTGTTGACGTTAGAGATAATTCTGGGGGCAGTGATGCGACCTATTTTCCCGTATTACCTTATGTACTGGACGGTCCTGTTGAAATGCCTTCCAATGGCTTTTGGCTCAGTGATGATAATACAGAATATCTTATCAATGCAATGGCCGCTAGCAAGGGCTATTCACTAGAAGAATACAAGCAAAAGGACAAGCAGGAATACGAGTCTTTTATAAACAATAAAGGGAAGGCTTACTTTAAAGGTGAAGGAACATGGACATTTGCAGCAGACACCATTTATAAAGGGCCCAGAAAGGTCATCATTCTTACCGATGAAGGTGTGGGCAGTTCTGGTGAGACTTTTGTTTACCGGGCTAATCAGAGTGATCGCGTAGTAGTTTATGGACAAAATACTGCCGGAGTGGTCGATGGGTTCAACGGCTTTCCCCTAGACCTGGGATGCTTTACTGCCGTCTTCCCTACCTCGTACAGAGCTCCAGATATCGCTACCAATCCTATCGATCCTTACGGTATCGCACCAGATGTTTATGTGGACAAAGAAGAGGATGTACTTTCCTATGCGATCGAGCACATGAAGCAACTTATTAAAAATGAAGGGAAAAAGTAATTGTCCTTAAATTGCTACTCAACAATCATCTTATCCTTTTTATGAAGCTATTTACGAAATGGAAATTCAGCATTGGGATCCTCTTGCTGCCAATTTTATCAGTGTATGCACAGGATTGCGATTGTGCGGAATCCTTGGAAAAAACAATCAACACCTACGAGGCAGACTATTCCCTCTTTCAATATAAAGTCACAGATCAAAACAGAGCTCTATACGTCGCCCATACAAATGTTATGCGAGAAAAGGCCCAGAAGACGGTAAGCTTGACAGACTGTAAGCTAATTTTAGAGCAGTGGCTAGACTTTTTTAGAGACGGCCACAACTACGTGAGTATTTCGGCTCCTGTCGAGCTTAACAACGAAGAATTTCCTATTTCGTTAACGCAATTCAAATCTGATTATGTTCAAAGCAAGTACGACTTAAATCCGCTACTGGGTATTTGGCAAAGTAGAGGCTATACAGTAGCCATCGTCCCGAGTCCTAATAGCATTGAAAAAGCCAAACAATTTGTGGGAGTCGTGTTAGAAAGTAATAAAGATTCTTGGAATAAAAATGATCTTAAGTTCAAACTAACTCATGATTTTGGGAGTACGTATAGTGCAGAACTTATGATGAGCGACCATTCGCCTAAATCCACCAAAGCCTTACAAATTAGCAAAGGACGATTGATGTTTGAGGGTGCAAAGGACGAATGGAATAAGGTTTGGCCAGAAAGTGACCTAGAGCAAACACCATCTGAAGTCACTCTTAAATTCAACGAGTTTCATTTTACCGAAGTGGATGGCATCCCTTATCTACGATTTCCTGATTTCTATTCTGTAGATGACAAACATGTCGATAGCATCATGCGTGCGAACCATAACAAGCTGGTAGCTGCAGATTTCATCATTGTGGATGTAAGAGATAATGGTGGCGGCAATGATTCTACCTACTATCCTATTCTACCCTACATTTTGAGTGGTCCCATTCAAATCCCTAATTCAGGACTATGGATGAGTGAAGGCAATATTCAGCAATTTTTTGATTCCAGCGATTTGAAAGGAAAGCCCATAGCAGACTTTACTGATGAAGAACGAGAACTGTACAACCATATCATGTCTTTGAAAGGTACCGCTTTCTTCCAAGAAAACGAATATGCCTATACCTACAAGCCAGACACCTTATACGCCAATCCTAAAAAAGTAATCCTATTAAGTGCGGGAGCAGGTAGCTCTGGAGAAACTTTTGTTTACAGGGCTAATCAAAGTGATAAAGTTGTCGTCTATGGTCAAAATACGGGTGGCGTTGTAGATGGATTCAACGGTTTGTCTACAGATATTGGTTGCTTTAAACTGACCTACCCATCTTCTTTTCGCTCTAGAGACGTGCAAGAAAACCCTATCGACCCTTATGGTATCGCACCAGACGTATATGTGGATCCAGAAATAGATGTACTGTCCTATGCGATAGAACACATGAGACAACTTATCAAAAATGAAAGGACAGATTAATTTTTTTGAGTTCGCTTTCGCGAAAGCGAACTAACTCCATCCTTCCTGCGTTCATCAACGATAGGAATTAGATCCATACATCTAGGGCACCTATGGAATCCTGGATCCAAATTGGGAGTCATTCCTCTTTTACCGTTATTTGTAGGCTTTAACATTTCCCCATGATTGCCATACGATACTGTTTCCTCTTAGTTTTCATCCTTTCAAGCGGCCTTACCCAGGCCCAAGAATTACTGGCCGAAAGTTATTTCAAACCTTCCCGATTGAATAGTGAGGTTGTCACGGTGATCGACAACGATTCCATGATCAATCTCTTTTCGTTCAATAACAAAAGGATTCACCGTTTAAAATATAACGCAGATTTCAGACTGATCTCCAGTACGGATTATGACGCACCTCGATCAAGATATGGTGAGTTGGCAGGCTATGCGGTACAGGAAGATGGCACCATCCAATTGTATTATAGCAATTCCCGCGGGAATAAGTTCAGTTTGAATGCCATCAAAGAAGGGCAAGGACAAATAACGGTAGATGAATTTGATTTTAAGTTTGATGAGGATATTCAATTGGAACCCTTTACCCACCAGAATCGGTTTTATATACTCGCCATCAATAGGGATTCCACACTCAAGTTATTTGAGTTTGATGGTGCCAGCTACACAGTTGAGCAGTATCCGCAGTCTTCCATGTCCTTTGATCTTACTTCAAACGGCAAAGCAGGAGAACTCTTTGATTTCTTCGTGACCGGCAACGCTTTCAAGAGAACTGAGGGCGACTTGCAATGGATGGATACGGAAAGTCCCAATTCCATTGAATCCGTATCTGTTCTCAACAAGCTGTACACTATTGGCGACCGACTTTACATCACCTTAGATAAGGCAGATGAAAATACCTATGTGATTGAAATTTCCCTATTAGATAAAACCATCAAGACAACAACCTTTCCACAACCAGCTGCCGAATTTGATCGTGCGACCGTCAAGTCCAACTCGTACCTGTACGATGGTAAACTCTTCCAGAATATAGTTTCCAGGGATAAATTGATCACCACGGTAACAGATTATGAAACAAAAAACCAGATCAAACGCCTGGACATTGCCCGCGATGATGAATTGACCATCGCAAACTCATCCATCATCCAGGAAGGTGGTACCTATGATGACTACCGCGAACTGGAAAAGACCAGCAAGCTGCTCAGGAAAATGACATCAGCCACACCTGGTATTTCGGTTTACAAAATGAATGGTGATTATGAGTTAACCATAGGTGGCTCTAAAGAAGTTAGCGCAGCGCCCATGGTGGGATTTGGTTTTGGTGGTGGTGCAACGATTCCCATAGGTGGTGGCAACAGCGGCATTGGACTGACATTTATTAGCCTAAGCCCTACTTGGCACGCCTATAATGCTTATACCAATACAAAATCGACATACTTCATAAGTATGTTTGACCAACAAATGAACCATCTGGATGGCGAGGTAAGAGAGAATGTTTTTGACAAGATCAACACCTATGTAGAAGATAAAAATCCAATGATTGAGACCGTTTTTAGGTATAAAGACCGCTTCATTTATGCCTACTTTGATAAACGACAAAAGAAACACATACTGGTAGGGTTTAGGGATTAAACCCCATCTAAAAGATCTTGAAGCAATGAGAACACCTCTTTTTGTTTAAGGATTGATTGTTGTATAAGGGTAATAAGTAAACATTTAGAAATCCTTAACAATCTTTCCATCAGACTAAGGAAATTTACAGTTTTGATTATCAGCAGGTTCCTTCTTGAATAGGCTTTTCACAGAATTCCTAATTTTAAAGAAGAACCAGCGCTACCGTCAGGAATGAAAATGTACTACTCCATTTGCTATTTGAGCAAGTCGTCAGAAGATCTGACTAAGGATGATATTAAAAACTTGTTTGCCTACTCTGCAGAACAGAATAATGAGTGTAACGTTTCAGGAATTCTTTTGCACGCTATAGGACGCTTTTTTCAAGTAATTGAAGGCAATGAGCGGTATCTCAAGGATCTCTATCTAAAAATCAAGAAAGATCATAGACATAGTGAGATCATAGAACTTTTTAATGGCCCAACCGCGCATCCTATTTTTTTGAGATATAACTCTAAATTCAACATCGTAAAGTCAAACGATGACCTCTCTAGAATTGATCAATACATAAATGAAAACCGCCTTCATCCTTCAAGCGATACCTTGAAGCGTATACTAGAACCCTTTGTGCTCATGGGAATGGAATAGCCGAGCAGTTAATTTTCTAATTCTTTGGCTGGACGGTCACTTTTAAATAAGCAAACAGGATCACATGCGGTATGGTGGTCATCGCTCCTAGCAAAACGATAGTGGTCAAAGATAGTAAGGCGATTCCTATAAAATAATAAAGGATAAACAGTCCCAATATACTGGTCAGGTAAAAAGGCATGGCGTGCTTACTATAGGCTATAAACCCTTTCCAACCAGAAAGTCCCAAAATCTTGATCTGGGAAAATATGGATGGTATGCTATGCCATAAAACAAAGTAAAAAGCAAAAGCACTGAACAAATCCAACTGCTGAAAAACGAAGTACAACAGCACTAAACTTAATTCCAGAAATAAGAACTGTAACAAGTTTACCTTTCCTAAAAATAGATGCGCCAGCCCCAACACCACTTGCACCACTACGATGGGAATCATAAAAAAAGTACTCCAAGTCAATACGCCAGGCGCATAATTACTGGCTTCCAGGAATTGCTCTAACGTAGATAAATGCGTCAAAAACAATAGAGAAAAAACGGATAACCCATAAAAGAAACACCAGAAGATAAAGGCAACATTTTTTTGCTCCTTCCACCAGGAGAAGTGCTCTTCTCCAAAATGAAATGCAGATAACAAGACAAACAAATTGATACCCAGCACTGGTTCCAGGTAAACGACCACACCTATCACACAGGCAAAAAGCACATAGAAAACGATGAACAATAGAGCAGAAACGTTCTGCTGCGTGGCGCGTCTATAAATCAACAAATCATTAGCGCCGTGCAAGATTCCTAAGGTAGCCATAGCAATAAAAGCCGCTCCTTGGGCTACTGGTGTGACGGTTTGCTGTGATGTCGTAAATAAAAGTAACAAGAACAGCAACGAGATTCCTGCGATGTACCTATAAACTTTGGAATAAGTCAAACGGATTAATTTTACTTCAATATACCATGATGTATGGAAACGCCGGCTTCATTTAAGGTAGAAATTGCCATTTTAATGGATTTAACCAGTATGGGATCGTGCTTCATGTAATTCCACATCTCCTCAAAACAAAAGGCAGCCAGAACTTCATTAGCCAGAAATGGGATATAAACAAAGTGTTCATTGTCTTTACTATAACAATTATATCCTTGGAGTTGCTCTCTTTTAATCAGTAATTGGGTAATGTAATTAATCGCACCCAACGAGGTTCCAGGGTCATTGATGGCTGGCGAGCTACCTTTAATCGCAACTTCTACTAAGTGTTTGATCTCTGTCTCATTAAGTTCCAATGGGACTCTGGAATCTACAGAAACTTGACGGCCAAAATTGTGGTTTTTGGCTTCAAAGGCCTTGGAGGTTCTGATCAATACCTCATCGTCGTAAATAAAGGTTCCAGGCAATCTAGTAATGTAAATATGGGCTTGGTTGTCCTTGGCAAAGTCGGCTAGATCTATAATGTCTGGCAATTGCACATAGCCACAATCCTTGGCCTTGACGCCTTCCCATGATTCCAGATTTTGCGGTGTGTCTTTATGATAGCCTAAGTGTTCCAAGTCCCGTAAATCCCTTTGATTGCGCAGGGATCGATCATAGCTTTTACGCAAGATATAATTGACATGTATGGATTGCGATACACTGTGTATAAAGTAAATGAACAGGAACACGCATAAAATGCTCATCATGACGCCTACAAAAGCTCCTAGTGGTGGGAATTCCTGAACGTTATCTCCACTGGCAGCAATAGACATGATCATGGAATAGATAATGGTTCCACTGGTAAAACCTAAGATCAATTGATGATGCCTTTCTGATAGAATCAGCGGTATCAAACGAGGTGAGTAATTACTGATACTGCGATTGAGTACATTCATCACCATGGTGTAACTAAAAATCGTAAGCGTGAAAATACCGCCTATGATAAAAGCAAAAATAAATTGCAGGTCACCCTTTTCAAGAATCACGATACCATCTAGAAAATCTGGTAAGTACTCATCATTAAATGGAAAACTGATTTGACCTATTGCCATTAGAGCAAAAAATAGCGCTATGCCGGTGGGCAATAGCGCTATACTATTATAGATCTTTCTAAAGATAGAAAGCAAACTAGGCGGCTTTGTGATCTACACCTATGCGACCTAGTGCTTGTTGAGCAGGTACATAACCAGCTGCTGCAGATTGGTTCACCGCAATGTAAGTGATCATGAGACCATAAATTACCTTACTGGAAATATCTGCTACGGTAAATAAGACTTGTCTTAATACGACACCATCAGCACTATTCATAAAGTAAGGTACTAGGTATGCGATAGGATATAAGGTCCATGCAAACATCATTAACCAGAACACTTTCATGATGGTAGAGTTGGTACCACCTAGCATACTTGCTTTTTGGGCACCAATCTTTTTACCAACAATAAAGTTCATGATAACGAAAAATACGGTACTCGCAGCACCCCAGTACATCAAAGCACTTAGATCACTTACCTCATACAATTGTCCTACATAACCAGTAATGATCATACCCCAAGCGGCAAGAATCAAATAAGTAGCTGTAGAGAAAAGTTCTTTTCCTTTAAGATTTAATACAATAAGTAATTGCACAAGAAGACATGGAATGGTGGCCATCCAGTTTACATAGCGATAACCGTTGGAGAATGTCAAATCCTGTAATTGGTAGGATCCATCCACATAAGCAAAAGAATCTGTCCACATGGCAGCCTGACTGTTAAGAATCAAACCAGCCGAAACCATAACAATACAAGATAATGCAGTTGCTATCCTATACTTGGGAGCCACAAATTGTGACACCACAAGAAAAAAGACTAGAGCGGCAAGGTGTGCACCTACACCCATGGTGAAGAGGTGGTCAATAAATTCAAATTGACCTACCGTGTAGTCAAAAAGGTTTTCAATATTGTTCATAAGAGTTGTTTAGATTGTGAAAGATAAAAGTAAACGAGTAGGAAAAAACCTAATGTGAATGAATTCGCAATTATGCTTTCATTAACTAAGGAAAATCAAATTCGTGAATCAGTTACTAAAACTACTAATCCAAAACGATCCAGAAAATCAAAATTTAAATGGAAAATGATATAGAGCGATATCAGACATACCCTTGTTATGACAAGGATTAAACGCCATAAGTTGATGTCACATAGCAATCTCTGTAGAACCTTTGAGAAATAATCCTATATTTAACAGGAAGAATGAAAAACCCATGAAAGTACTCTTTTTGACTCGGGAGTTTCCGCCGCATGTTTATGGCGGTGCTGGCGTCCATGTAGAATATCTTGCTCGAGAACTTGCCCAACTCATGCAGTTGGAAGTAAGGTGTTTTGGCGACCAGGACGTTGAGCAAAAGAATCTTAGTGTAGAAGGTTATGATTATGAGGATATCGCTTTCGCGAAAGCGGACTCACAATTAAAAGGACTGCTACAAACGCTCTCTACCGGTGTGCACATGAACATCAAACCAGTAGATGCAGATGTGACGCATTGCCATACCTGGTACAGCCATTTTGCTGGGATCATGGCCAAATTATCCTACGGCACGCCACTTGTCGTTACTACACATTCTTTAGAACCATTGAGACCTTGGAAAAGAGACCAATTGGGACGTGGCTATGATGCCTCGTCCTGGATAGAAAAGACGGCCATTGAAATGGCAGATGCCGTGATTGCGGTCTCCAAAGAAACCAAGGATGATGTCCTACGGTTTTTTGATGTTGACGAGCATAAAATTGAAGTCATCTACAACGGTATCGACCTACAGCAATATCAAAAAACCAGCAGTACCGGTGCTTTAGAAAAATACGGTGTCGATCCCAATAAGCCTTTTGTACTTTTTGTGGGACGCATCACTAAACAAAAAGGAATCATCCATCTGGTCAATGCGATACAATATATTGATCCAGATACTCAAGTAGTCCTGTGTGCAGGCGCACCAGACACTAAGGAAATCGCTGCAGAAATGGAGCAGGCCGTCGCCGCCGTTAAAAAGGATCGTGATAATGTGATCTGGATTGACGAGATGCTGGACAAACCGTCCATCATTCAGTTTTACTCTCATGCGACTGTGTTTTGCTGTCCTTCTATTTATGAGCCTTTTGGTATTATCAACATAGAAGCCATGGCTTGTCACACACCAGTGGTGGCCAGCGCTGTAGGTGGCATTAAAGAAGTGGTCATACATGAAAAAACAGGACTACTCATTCCTGTAAAGCAACAGCAAGAAGCACCATTTGAACCTTTGGATCCCGATCGGTTCGCTCAAGACTTGGCAGCAGGCATCAACAAAGTGGTCGCAGATCCAGAATTGCAAAAACAAATGGCCAGTGCAGGACGACAACGTGTGGAAGAACACTTTGACTGGAAAGCTATTGCACAACAAACAGCAGACTTATATTCATCACTTATAGCTTAGACACATGATCAATAACGAGGTAATTTCCATCATTTTGGGCGGCGGCCAGGGAACAAGATTATATCCATTAACTGCATCCAGATCAAAACCAGCGGTTCCTATTGCTGGAAAATACCGCCTTGTAGATATTCCTATCTCTAATTGTATCAATAGCGACATCAAAAGAATGTATGTGCTGACGCAGTTTAATAGTGCGTCACTTAATAGGCACATCAAGAATACCTTCCACTTCAGCTTCTTTAGCAGTGCCTTTGTGGATGTACTCGCCGCAGAACAGACTCCAGGGAACTCTGACTGGTTTCAGGGAACAGCAGATGCCGTGAGACAAAGCATGCACCACTTTACACGTCACGATTTCGATTACTTCCTCATCCTTTCAGGTGATCAATTGTACCAGATGGACTATAGCGAAATGATCCAAGCGCATAAAGACAGTAAGGCAGATATCACTCTTGCCACGATACCGGTAAACGTAAAGGACGCGCCTAGTTTTGGAATCCTTAAATCCAATGAAGAAAATCAGATCACTTCATTTATAGAAAAACCCAAAACTGAATTACTTAAGGATTGGTCCAGCGAGGTAAGTGAAGACATGCAAAAAGAAGGTCGTCATTATCTAGCGAGCATGGGAATCTACATTTTCAATAGGGACCTTCTCATCAAATTAATGGAAGAAGAAGGAACAGTAGATTTTGGTAAAGAGATCATACCGCAAAATATTGATAAGCTCAAAATACAGAGTTACCAATTTGAAGGCTACTGGACAGACATAGGTAATGTGGATTCATTCTTTGAGGCCAACCTTGAGCTTACGGATAATATTCCTGCATTCAACTTGTTTGACAAGAACTTTCCTATCTATACAAGACCTAGGATGCTACCTACTTCAAAAATCTCTGGCACTGCCATGGATCGCACGGTTATAGGAGATGGTTGTATCATCGCAGCCTCAAAAATCGAGCGATCTGTCATAGGAATTCGATCACGCATAGGTAAGGAAACCACCGTCATCAATACCTACATGATGGGTTCTGATTATTACGAATCCCTAGAAGAAATAGAGCGTAATAAGATTGCAATCCTACTGGGAATAGGCGAACGATGCTTTATTAAGAATGCCATTGTAGATAAAAACTGCCGTATAGGCGACGATGTAAGAATCAATGGTGGCCCGCATCTTGAAGATCAAGAAACTGAAATGTATGTGGTTAAATCTGGAATTGTTGTGCTTAAAAAAGGTGCCGTGATTCCTTCAGGATTTACGTTGTAGTACCGATAATTTAAGAAGTGGTTGATCCGTAAGGAAAATTCTTTCTAGGTTAACCAATTCATACCTAGAAAAGGCTCCAGTTCTTCAGCCGATGTATTAAAGGCACCGTAGCGTTTTTGGCGTTTGAAAAACATTTTTAATGATGCCAGTTCAAAGCTTGAGGTAATCAGATTGAACTTGGAATTATACTCCTTAAATATGGGTGATCTCAATTCAGTATGAAATATCTCATAAATATTGGAGTGCCTGGAATCTGCGCATATTTTATCATAGAGTTCTTGGATCTGTTTTTGCGTACCTTCCAGGACTTGCAGGAAATTACCATCCTTAAAAAGTAACATGCCTTTAATACCAAAAAGATTGTTCCTTCGTTCAGATGAGAGCATCATCTCATGAATCTCATAATCCGTAAGCGCCTCGCTGGCGCGGCTGATATAGGCAATACTATACATGAGTCATTTCTTTCACCAAAACATTCAATAAATTACGTTATTACCATAAATAAAACTGAAAACCTCTAGTTTTTCATTTGAGATACTCATCAAAGAAGCAGTTGATTTTTCAGCAAGCTGTGGAAGCATTAAATTATTTTTAAATTTTATCCAGGTAATTCATACTCTGGGTTCGCATGGAGTACAAGTTTCCAATTCATACAAACACCCAAAGATATTTTAAATATTAGGCATTGGTCTGATGATTTGTTAATAAAAGTTCCAAACAGTCTCAAGGTGTTAAAATATTAGGTAATATCTATAAATAAACTTTAAAGAATTTAAAAGACGGCATCATCATAGGCTCTTACCTATTAATTTTAAGATTCAACTTAAAAAACTTAACACATGCAACAATTAGGAGACGCTAATTTTGAGAATTACATAGGTGCTACAGAAGGCTTTTCTGAAATGGCTTACCAAATGACTTCTCACGTATTGACCTTAGGCTATGCTGTGATGCTCGCAGGCCTACTTTACTTCATTTTAACCATCAAAAACGTAGACAAAAAATTCAGAATGTCCAACATTCTATCTGCCGTGGTGATGGTTTCTGCTTTTTTGCTGTTATATGCACAAGCAGGTAACTGGACCAGCAGCTTTACTTTTGACATAGAACGAGGCAAGTATTTCCTAGATCCAGAAGGAGACTTATTCAACAATGGTTATAGATACCTTAACTGGTTAATCGATGTACCTATGCTATTGTTTCAGATCCTTTTTGTTGTAACTCTGACCAAATCCAAATTAAGTTCTGTTCGTAATCAATTCTGGTTCTCTGGAGCCATGATGATTATTACGGGATACATAGGTCAATTCTATGAAGTTTCTGATCTGCCACTATTCTTTATTTGGGGTGCAGTCTCTACCGCATTTTTCTTCCACATCTTATGGTTGATGCATAAAGTAATTAAAGAAGGAAAGTCTGGATTACCACAAAAAGCCCAAAATATCTTGAGCAACATCTGGGTATTATTCCTGATTTCTTGGTTCCTATATCCAGGCGCCTATTTGATGCCTTATCTGGGTGGTCTAGACGGTTTCTTGTATAATGAATCTGGAGTCGTAGGACGACAAATTACATATACCATTGCAGATGTAGCCTCAAAAGTTATTTATGGTGTGTTATTAGGTAATCTAGCCATGACTTTGAGCAAAAAGAACCAAAACGTCGAAAAGACAAACTAAATAATACAGTTAGTCACTCAAAAATCCAGCAACTCTAAAGTTGCTGGATTTTTTTTATGGATGATAGTTTCGCTTTCGCGCATGCCTGTCGGACAGGCAGGAAAGCGAACTCTTTAAAAAGCCTGTTATCTAAAATGTTCTAGGACCTCATCTACCAAAGTACGTGAGATACGAAAACAGGTATCCTGTAAATAAACGGTTGTCTTATCCACCTTGACCACGGCACGTCTACATACCGCGACACTGCGATTGATCCTGATGAGTTCATTGTCAGGAAATTGATCCTGAAATGCCTGCAGTGAGATGCGCAGCACGTCAGATCCTTGATCGTGAAAGACTTCTGTATAGACATGATCTGCCTGTGCGTAATAGATGGCATCCAGATGATATTGGTGAATACCGTTTCCTACCTGTACCGTCACTTCATCATTGTGGTGATCCAGTCTCGCGAACAATAGGTCGATGTTTGTCGTAAGCGTCGCCGCTTGAACTGGTTTTGAAATATAACCAGCCGGCTGGGTCGATTTAAGCTCTGCAATTGTTTTGGGATCTGTATATGAAGTGATGTACATAAAAGGAATCCCATATTCTTCATTGATGAGTTTTGCCACATCTACACCACTTTTCTTACCTGATAATGACACGTCCAATAAGGCCAGATCAAAAACGTGTGTTTTCAACTGTCGTTCTGCCTGCTCATAGTCTATAGCGATTGCTGAGACCTGATAACCACCTTTAGATAAAATGCGTTCCAGATTACCGGCAATCATGAGTTCATCTTCTACAATCAAAATACGCTTCATTCCTACCGTCTTTTAATGTTAATGCTGTAATTGGAATCGATACGATTCATGGTCCCGCGCAGCTGTAAAACCATAGTTTTGATAATATAAAGTCCTAAGGTTTCCTTTTCTGGATTTAGTTCAAAGGCTTTACCATTATCCCTATAATCTAATCTAAGCTCATTTCCCATTTCCTTCAATACGATTTCTATCACTAGTTTTGAACCGATGGGGTCAGAATGCTTGATGGAGTTTGTAATCAATTCATTGATCAAAATCCCAAGCGGAACGGCCGTTTCCAGATTGACCTTGATGTCCTCGATTTTTCTTATCAGGTCGACTTTTCCATGATGTGTCATAACCTGTGCACTAGCAATGGTCTCAATGTAAGATGCAATGGGTATTTCCTTCTTACCAGTACCACTATTGGCACTTACAAATTGATCATGAAGAACTGCTATGGCATGTATGCGATTATTAAGACTCTCTAGATTAACAGTGGTTTCCTTTTGGCTGGATTGATCCAATTGAAAGGCAATCAAACTTTGAATAAAGGCTAGGTTATTTTTTACACGGTGATTGACTTCTTTAAGCAGAAACTCTTTTTCGGCAATGTTAGCGGTTAGTTCGTGATTGGTTTCTTTAATTTCTGTATTCTGATCTCTGATCTTTTTATTGCGTGAGGCCAGTGTAATAATGAGCAGCCCAAGGCATAGCAGGAAAAATGCACCTAAACCAAGTAAGACGACAAAATAGTTTTCCTTACGCGATGCTTCGGCGAGCTGTGTTTCCAGTTTTATGTTTTCTAGAATCGCTTTTTCCCGTTTCAGCTCAAATTCAATCTCCTTTACTTTGATATTACGGGCTCTTTGCAGAGCCGATAATGCTTCTTGGGCATACAGCTTGTGGTAATAAAGCGCTGTGTCCAGCTGATTCATGGCTTCGGCCACTTTAGATCTATGTTTATAGATTCTTGGGCGGTCTTTTTTTGCTTTCTCTCGATCGATGATCTGCAGTGAAGAGTCATTATAAATCATAGCCAGTTCATGCTGGCCTTCTTCATAATGGGTTCGTGACAAAAGATTGTACATGTTGACCTTACCTGGCTCATTGCTCGCATGTTTCCATAACCGTAATCCATTTTTGAAGAATGTTCTTTTAGCCTCAAAATCATCGGGCTCGGCATTCAAACCTAAAAGTAAATAACCAGTTGCACCAACATTTAAAAATCCATTTTGTAACCCGAACTTAACGGCCTTATCTGCCCACTCTATAGATTCTTGACGCCTGTCATTCACACGGTACCAAGAACTAAGTCGGTACAAATACCTACCGTATAAATCGCCTTTTGATAACTGTTCTTGTTCAAAAAGACGTTCAATACGATTAAGGTCTTTTTTGCTTTCTGGCATATTGCCAAGCAGCTCATGGAGCAAAGTTCTTTCCAGCAATACTTTTACCTCCAATTCTGGATCCACATCTAGAGGCTTTAGCAATTCTTCAGAAAGTAGCAGCGCCTCATCATACAGCTCTGACTCCACAAGTGCTTGTAATTTATAAACCTTGAGAATGTTGAGCTGCTCCTGAGTAAAATCTGACTGAAGCAATTCATTGATGGCCAATAAGGATTCTGCTCTTTCAAAGGATAATATCTTGCTCTGGATGCGAGCATCTATTTCTTCAAATGGAAAGTCTTCCAAGTGTCTCGCTGGTGCTTCCTGAGCAACACTTGTGGCTACCGATAAAATCAGAACTACTACAAGCGCCAACAATGCAGATGTATAGCGGTCTGCTTTAGGTTTTGAAGATAAATTTCCACGGTTACAACAAAACATAGGAAGTGTGAGAGGTACAATGATACTATTTAATTTATCATATAAACTTAACGCAATTACCATTCAGAACAAAAACCTAGGCGTTCAGAACATTTCTCACTGGCTTGTCCTTACTTCTCTTATCTTTAGGTATTGAAAAGAATAAAATCTTAGATAAAAAATTCATAAGAATTTAGGGTAGTAATTGTACATAGGGACCTTTTTAAGGGTGCAATTACAAATAAAAAATCCAGCTGTTCAAACAGCTGGATTTTACTTTTTATGTCAAGTTTATTTTACTTGATGTCTTCTAATTTTTTGACCGTATTCAAGGTACTTTCAATCATTCCTAATTGTTTCTCCAAGATTGGTTTTACTTCGGCCAATAAATCATTTTTTTCCAAAGCTTCTTTGTAATCATTTACACTAGCTTTTTCACCTCTTATACATTCTTCCAGAATAGCTTCTTCATTCTCTGAAGTGAAAGCGCTTTTAATATCCATCCAAGCTCTGTGTACAGCTCCTGCTGCAGATCCTTGAGTGGTTGGCTCTTCATTAAGTCTGTGCAATTCGTTATGAATCTCTGTCGCAAACTGGCTTCTCATTGCCGCGCGCTCTTGAAAGAAAGTTTTTAGTCTTGTAGAATCAGTGTCTTCAATAGCTTTCTTATATCCTTTTTCTGCATCATAACTCTTTTCCAAAATTTGATTCAACTGCGTTACAGTAGTATCGTGTACTTTTTGGTGAGCTGCTTCTCTCGTAGTTTCCATGGTTTTTATTTTAAAGTTATATTATAACTCTAGAAATTAATTACAATTAAAAGTCAATTCACATGTTTTTAACCATATGACTAATATTATACCTATTGGAATATTTCCAATATATAAATAGGAATATTTCCATAATACATCTTATTTTTGGAGGATGGATTTCAACAATCAAGTGTATGCAGTAGTCGATGTAGAGACTACTGGAAAAGGTTTAGGCGGTAACAGGATCACTGAAATCTGTATCGTGAGAATGAAGGAAGGTGAAATACTGGATAAATTCACGAGCCTGGTAAATCCGCAGCAGCCTATTCCTGGATTTATTACCCAACTAACCGGTATTGATGATCACATGGTGGCAGATGCGCCTTTGTTTTCAGAAATCGCAGTTGATGTGCTTCGGTTTTTTGAAGATGCCATATTTGTTGCCCACAATGTTGGGTTTGACTACAACGTGATACGCAATGAATTCAGGAGGTTGGATGTTGATTTTAGCAGTAAAAGATTATGTACTGTTCGGCTTTCGCGAAAGCTGCTTCCCAACAAATCATCCTACAGTCTAGGAAGATTGTGTCACTCTTTAAGCATCCCGCTAGACAATCGTCACCGCGCAGAAGGCGATACAGATGCCACCGTCATCCTGTTCCAACGATTGTTGTCGCTGGATGATGATCATGAAGTTATCACTGAATTTCTCAAAGTAAAGAGCAAGGAAAGCACCTTGCCACCACATGTACCCAAAGCTCATTTTGATCAGCTGCCGTCCACTCCTGGTATTTATCTTTTTAAAGATCAATCCCATAAAGTCATTTATGTAGGCAAGGCCATCAATATCAAAAAACGCGTGCTATCGCATTTCTATACCAAGAAGAGCAAATCCTATCTCATGGGACAAGAAATGCATCACATTGATTTTGAAGAAACAGGAAATGAGGCCGTGGCCCTTTTGCGAGAAGCAGATTTGATACGCCATCATTACCCTAAATTCAATAGCGCACAGAAAAAACCACGCAACACTTATCAAATTATCTCATACAAAAATCAGCGAGGTGTGATCCAATTAGCCGTTGCGGTTTCAAAATCCTTTGACTATTCTGTCATTACTTTCTACAATCGTGCTCAAGCGGTAGAAAAATTAGAATGGATGTGTGAGGAGTTTCATCTTTGCCCGCGTTATTGCTCGCTGCAACTCACGACCGGTCGCTGTACACATTATAAATTACGCAATTGTGAAGGCATCTGTACCCATGAGGAAGAAGTGGATTATTATAATGAAAAAGTCCTAAAAGCCATTGACGCCTTGCAAAATGACAAGCCAACTTTTATCATCAAAGAAAAAGGACGCCATCCCGAAGAAAATTGTGTGGTGTTAATTAAAGACGGACGCTATCAAGGTTATGGATTTGTGGATCATGATATTCCAGTTTCTACTATTGATGAGTGCGAGTCCTACATTAAACGTAAAACGCCCAATTATCACACCCATCAAATTATCAATACGTATTTAAGAAAAAACGAAATGCGTAATGTGGTTGTGCTGGATCAAATGACGGCTTAAGTCTTCTGCTTCTTTTTACGAGCTGCTGGAAATAAGACATTGTTGAGAATCAATCGGTAACCAGGTGAATTGGGATGCAAACTCAATTCTGTTTTTGGGTCACCTACCCTATGCTGGTAATCTTCTGGATCGTGGCCGCCATAGAACGTGAAAAAACCTTTTCCCCTAATGCCATGAATGTATCGTGCCTCTTTATTGGTCTTGTTTTCTCCTAGCACCAATACATTTTTCTTGACCTCATCCCTATCATAACTGGTCGTTTGACCCATAAATCCTTTGACCAGACTAGTATGGTTTTGATTCAACATGGTAGGAATAGGATCCCATTTTGCGCTAAAATCCATCAAAGAAAAGTAATCGCGCTCTTTTTCAATCCTGCGTTTACTCGTCATATCAATGCTGCTAAACTCATAAACCATGGGCGAACGCTCTAATTCAAAATCAGTGAACGCAAAAGTTTTGGTGTAATCAATCTTACTTTGATAATTAGCATCAGATGGGTCACCATCAAACATAGTCTCTGCTATATCGACGCCTTCTGCGGCAAGGGCAATGTCAAAACTATCAGTAGCGCTACACATGGCAAACATAAAACCGCCGCCTATCACATAGTCCCTAATTTTGAGAGCCACATCACGCTTTTCCTCGCTCACTTTGGAATAGCCTAATTCTGCAGCTAGCTTTTCAGCGTCTTGTTTTTCCTCGATGTACCAAGGTGCTGTCCTGTAATTGCGATAAAATTTTCCATATTGACCAGTAAAATCCTCATGGTGAAGGTGCAACCAGTCGTACAAGAGCAGCTCATCGGCTAGCACTTCTTTGTCGTAGATTTTTTCATAAGGAATCTCTGCATAAGTGAGAACCATAGTCACCGCATCGTCCCAAGGCGCTTTTCCCGTAGGCGTGTACACGGCAATTTTAGGAGCTTTTTCAAGCAACACTTCCTGCATGTTTTGTGATGGGCTGGCGATAAGCTCCAGCATAGAGGTAACCTCACCATCGCTCATGGGTTCATAAGAAACGCCACGAATGATCAGTTCCTTTTTGAATTCTTCCGTTTCTGGGATGAGAAAAGAGCCGCCACGGTAATTGAGTAACCACTTTACTTTAGTCCCTTTGGCGAGCAGCCAGTAGGAAATTCCGTAAGCTTTTAGATGGTCCGTTTGTGTTTCGGCATCCATAGGAATCAGCAAGTATTGCGCGCTAACGTTGGATAGCGCCAATAAAAATGCCATCAAACAGAACACGGAACGTAAGGATTTATTTCTCACTGCAAGTTGTTTTGAAGATCCACAAATGTATTTAGTTAGAGACTAAGGTTGAAGAAGAGTTCGCTTTCGCGAAAGCGAATTCCATATCCAGCACAAAGTACATATCAAAAGCTAAAGTGCAATTTTCCTGCCGACTTTTCTCTAGAACGCCAGGCCGTCGTCGTCGTCACTTTGTGGACCACCAAAGGCATCACCAGGCGAAGGAAAGTTAGGCGTATCTGGCCTAAAAGTATCATCATTTGCCTGATTCATTTTGCTACCAAACTCTTGTGGGATCGCCCATTGCTCTTCAAGGTTATCAAACTTACCAAATTGACCCAAGAACTTGAGCCTGATAGAGTCTGTCGCACCATTACGGTGTTTTGCCACTATGAATTCTGCCTGGTTTTTACATGGTGTCTGGTCGTCATCGTCCCATTCTTCCAGACCATAATATTCTGGTCTGTAGATAAAGGAAACGATATCTGCATCCTGCTCGATCGCTCCAGATTCACGCAGGTCAGAAAGTAACGGTCGCTTGCTACCGCCACGTGTCTCTACCGCACGTGATAATTGGGATAGTGCAATGACGGGTACCTCAAGTTCTTTGGCAAGTGCCTTAAGGTTACGGGAAATCGTTGATATTTCCTGCTCACGATTACCACCTTTTGCATTTGTCTGTGCAGTCATTAACTGCAGGTAATCGACCATAATGAGTTTGATACCATGCTGTGAAGCGAGACGTCTACATTTAGCACGCAGGTCAAATATGGAAAGTGATGGCGTGTCATCAATAAATATAGGTGCCTGTTCCAGATCCTTCACTTTTACATTGAGTTGTTCCCATTCATGGGGCTCAAGGTTACCGGTACGTAATTTTTCTGAGGACAGACCTGTTTCTGAAGATATCAAACGAGTGATCAACTGGACGCTACTCATCTCAAGAGAGAAGAACGCTACTGGGATGTTGCTACCTACTGCAATGTTACGTGCCATGGACAAGGTAAAAGCCGTTTTTCCCATACCAGGACGTGCCGCGATAATGACAAGGTCACTGGGCTGCCAGCCACTGGTCAATTTATCCAAATCATTAAAGCCAGTAGGTACACCACTTAGTCCATCACGTTTGGCAATTTCTTCTATACGCTGTTTTGCCTGACGTACCAGATCCATCGCTGTTTCTGTACTCTTGCGTATGTTTCCTTGCGCGACTTCATACAGTTTGGATTCTGCTTTATCTAATAGGTCAAAAACATCAGTGGATTCTTCATAGGAATCATTGATGATTTCTGTAGAAATCTTAATCAAACTGCGCTGGATGAATTTTTGCAATATGATCCTCGCGTGGAACTCTATGTGTGCCGTAGAACTCACCAATTGAGATAATTGAACCAGATAATGGTCACCACCTACAGACTCCAACTTCTCATCTCGACGCAGTTGGGCGCTAACGGTTAATAAATCTACTGGACTACCGCTTTTGAACAATTTATCAATGGCGTCAAATATGGATTGGTGCGCTTTATGGTAGAAAGCATCTGGAGTTAGTAGATCGATTACCTCATCAACACCTTTACCATCAATCATTAACGCACCTAACACAACCTTCTCAAGATCAATAGCTTGCGGTGGTATTTTTCCTTTCTCTAACGATATCACGGGACTGTTTCCCGTCACGATCGATACTCTTTCCTGTACTTTTTCCATAGGATCAAAAATAGAGGAAAGCCAACGATTTTTAAGATTTCCTTGTCTTCAGTTGGTTAACATTTTTAATGAAAAACTAGTTTATAACCTGTTGATAAGGACAAATAATTTTAGCACGTAGGCTAATCATCAAGCCTTGAGACTGTAAGAAAATTACACAAGAGTCTTACCGTGATTTTATAACTATTGAAATTCCATTTAAAAACAAAAAACCAGCCCTGAGGCTGGTTTTTTAATTTTACAATTTGAGAAATTATTTATCCTTTAAATACGCCCATATTGGCATATTTATCCATGCGTTGTTTCACTAATTCTTTAGGAGAAAGATCCTTTAATTCCTGATAATAGCTATCGATACATTTTGCCACGGACACAAAAATTTCTTCTCTGTTTTTGTGGGCGCCGCCTTCTGGTTCTTCAAGAATTTCATCTACCAGTTTAAGCTTTTTCATGTCTTTACCGGTAAGCTTGAGAGCCTCGGCAGCTTGCTCTTTGTATTCCCAACTTCTCCATAAGATGGAACTACAAGATTCTGGAGAGATAACGCTGTACCAAGTGTTTTCCAACATAACCACACGGTCACCTACTCCTATTCCTAAGGCTCCACCACTAGCTCCTTCTCCTATGATCATTACGATGATAGGCACTTTCAAGCGCGTCATTTCAAGGATGTTTCTAGCAATGGCTTCTCCTTGACCACGTTCTTCAGCTTCCAGACCTGGAAATGCTCCTGGAGTGTCGATCAATGTCACTACGGGAATGCCAAATTTCTCGGCACTTTTCATCAATCGTAACGCCTTGCGATAACCTTCTGGATTTGACATCCCAAAGTTGCGGTATTGACGTGTTTTTGTATTGAATCCCTTTTGCTGCCCGATGAACATATAAGTCTGATCACCTATTTTGCCCAGTCCACCTATCATGGCTTTATCATCCTTTACATTGCGGTCACCGTGCAGTTCCAGCCAGGTATCACCACAAATGCTCTTGATGTAATCCAGTGTGTAAGGACGGTCTGGATGACGGGACATTTGCACACGTTGCCACGGCGTTAAGTTGCTGTAAATCTCTTTACGTGTAGCTTTAAGTTTCTTCTCGAGTTGTTTGATTGTCTTAGTGACATCAACATCGTTTTCTGATCCTATCGCAAGGGTTTGCTGGTATTGCTCTTCCAGCTCTTTGATAGGCATTTCAAATTCTAGATATTCCATAGTTGGGTATTCCAGTTGGGGAGACAAATATAGGAAATCAAGACAGTGTTAGGTAACACCGCTTGTTCAATTTATATTAAAGTTAGTGGATGGTTCGCTTTCGCGAAAGCGAATTCACTTTCAAACATTTTCACAACCCTCAAGCGTGAATCTTCAATTCTTTCTTTTTGCGGCGGTTACGTCGATTTTTTAGGATGCCATTCGTTAGGATTACTGCCAGAATTACACCAGCGCCCGCGTAGAACTCTGGCGTCATTTGCTCTGCATCGCCTAGAATGAGAAAGGCAAGAAAAATTCCATACACAGGTTCTAGGTTGATGGTGAGCATGACGGTATAAGCACTCAAAAACTTCATGACCTTAACGCTGGCTATAAATGCGTACGCCGTACAGAAACTAGCTAATATGCCTATCCACAACCAGTCATAACTTGTCAAAACCAATGGCCCTACAAAGTCTGATGGAAAAACAAGAAAGTAAAAACTTATGAATCCAACACCGCTGGCCAATTCATAAATACTGATCAATGATGGCGGATGCTCTTTGGCCCATTTTACATTGATGATGGAAAAAGTGGCACTCAATACCGCGCTTATCAGTCCCAATATCATCCCAGTGACATACTGGGTTTCTACTTTAAAAATGTAATAGAGCGCCGCGATAATAATCACACCAAAGATGACTTCATACCCTACGAACTTTTTTGAGGTGAACAAAGGTTCCAGTATAGCAGTAAAAAAGGCTCCTGTACTTAACATGGCCAGCGTGACACTTACATTGCTTTCCTTGATAGCTCCAAAAAAGGTCACCCAATGCAGCGCAATGACAATTCCTGCGCCTACAAAACCCAGAATGCGTTTGCGCGGTAAAGCGTTGACACCTTTGAACTGTAACGGTATGCGCATGATTTTCATGTAGATAAAAATCAAAATGACCGCCAGCAACATGCGCCACCATACCAACGGGATACTTTCAATAGAAATGAGCGCTCCTAGAACGGCCGTGAATCCCCAAATGAAAACTATGAAATGAAGATGTAGGTAATTAAGTAATTTATCGTCTCGCATTTCTCAATAGGAATAATGCTACGATAGCAAAAAATATATTCGGCGTCCATACGGCAATCCATGGATTGAAGGTGCTCTTTTCCGCAATGGTCCCAAAAACCTTATCTAGAAACATGTATACCATGGCAATCACGATACCTATCGCAAGATTGGTTCCCATACCACCACGTTTTTTCACAGATGATACGGCTACGGCTATAATTGTAAAAATAAAGGCACTTACTGGTATGGAGATACGCTTGTATTTCTCGACATAATAAATGTTCATATTGGCATTACCGCGTTTTTCTTCAAGAGCGATAAATTCATTGAGATCTGTGTAGGATTTGGTTTCTGCGATAAACTTAGTTGGAGTGAGCTCGTCAATATCAAAATCAAAGATGGTATCCAATCGATTTTTCTCATGGATGATCTCGCGATCTTCAAGGATAATCCTCTTTTTATACTGGCTCAACACATAGACACTGTCCTGAAATGCGATCCTGTTTGCGTAGATTTTGTATTTGAGTTCATCATCCTCAAAATGTTCCAGCGTAAAGTCAAAACCTGTCTGGCGTGAAGGCTGATAATTGCTCACATAAACAAAATCATTATCGTTGATTTGTCTAAAAACATTTGTCGTTTCTGAGGCATCACCTTTTCTAAAATATTGTTGTTGGAATTCATTAAATCCTGAGGCTGCCTGAGGCACAAAAATAGCGCTGAGTAATAGCGCCAAACCGCAGATCAAGGTAGCTCCTATAATATATGGACGTAAAAACCTATTGAAGGAAACACCAGAACTCAAAAATGCTATAACCTCTGTATTGTTAGCCAACTTTGAGGTAAAAAACATAGTGGATATAAATAGGAAAATGGGAAACAGGAAATTCGTAAAATACATGGTGAAATCTCCCAGATATAGAATCACCTCAAGAAAAGGAACTTCATTAGAAATAATCTTTCCAATTTTTTCGGCGACATGGACTGTTACCATGATAGGCAGGAATAGCAATAACAACAGGAAGAAACTCCCTAGATATCTTTTTAATATGTATCTATCCAGTATGCTAAACACTACAGTCTATTATCCATTTGTTTTACCATTTGATCTTTCCAGGCTCTAAAATCTCCCGCAAGTATATGTTTGCGAGCCTCACGCATCAACCACAAATAGAAAGCCAGGTTATGAATCGTACATATTTGCCTACCTAACATTTCATTTACGGTAAATAGATGTCTAACATAAGCTTTGGAGTATTCTGTATCCACCCAAGCGTAAGCGCCATCATCCAATGGACTGAAATCCATTTCCCATTTTTTGTTCTTGATATTGATGCTTCCATTAGCTGTAAAAATCATGCCGTTTCTACCATTTCTGGTAGGCATCACACAATCAAACATATCGATTCCAAGGGCGACATTCTCGAGTAGGTTGATGGGTGTTCCTACACCCATAAGATAACGCGGTTTGTCCTTAGGAAGTATAGCGGTGACTACATCAGTCATGGCATACATTTCCTCTGCTGGTTCACCAACGGACAATCCACCTATGGCATTGGCATCCATATCACAATTGGCTACAAACTCGGCGCTTTGCTGTCTTAATTCTGGGTAAGTACTTCCTTGAATGATGGGAAACAATGTCTGGGTAAACCCATATTTATCTGGTGTGTTATTGAAATGCTCAATACACCTTTTCAACCATCGATGCGTCATGTGCATACTGCGACGTGCATAATTGAACTCGCATGGATAAGGAGTACACTCGTCAAAAGCCATGATAATGTCTGCACCTATGGAGCGCTGAATATCCATGGCACGCTCTGGAGTAAAAGTGTGATAGGAACCATCAATGTGGGATTTGAATTTCACACCTTCTTCCTTGATTTTTCTATTGGCACTCAAGGAATAAACCTGGTATCCTCCAGAATCAGTCAAGATAGGACGATCCCAATTCATGAACTGGTGCAGTCCACCAGCTTTTTCAAGAACCTCAGTTCCTGGTCTTAAATAGAGGTGATAGGTGTTAGCCAGAATAATATCTGGATTCACTTCTTCCTTCAATTCCCTTTGATGTACGCCTTTTACGGTACCAACTGTACCTACAGGCATAAATATAGGTGTCTCTATCGCACCGTGATCTGTATGCACCACACCTGCTCTAGCCTGGCTGTTTGCATCAGTTTGTAGTAAGTCAAATTTCATTTTCATGCGGCACAAAGATAAGTTTCTAGCTTGAAGTGTGTAGTGGTATTTAGGAATTAGTAGGTGGTAGCTAATAGTTAGTAGTTAGTAGTTAGTAGTTAGTATTAAGACTAGCGATCCATTGTTTCAGTTCCAAAAGTTTTTATTAAAAAAGATGAATGTCCGTTTTAACTTAGTCTCAAGTTCAAGTTCAGTCTCAGGTTCAAGTTCAAGTTCAAGTTCAGTTTCAGGTTCGAGTTCGAGTTCAGGTTCAAGTTCAAGTTCAAGTTCACAAAGTTGTTCACAAAAGCATTCAAATCGTTAATAAATCAAATTCATGGTAAAAGCCTTTGCAATAGGAACGTCCTACCTTTGTGGAATACTCAAATTTTCAAAAAATGGCTGATATACAGCACTTAAAAGATTTAGTATCGCAGGTACGTCGCGACATCGTTCGTCAAGTCCACGCGGTAAATAGTGGACATCCAGGTGGATCACTAGGTTGCACGGAGTTTATCGTGGCACTTTACAATGAGATCATGGATCATGATCCATCCTTCCAGATGGACGGTAAGAACGAGGATCTTTTCTTCTTATCCAATGGTCACATCTCGCCCGTGTTCTATAGTGTTTTAGCCCATGCGGGCTATTTCCCTAAAGAGGAGTTAAGCACCTTCCGCAAGTTGGATTCCCGTTTACAGGGTCACCCAACGACCCATGAAGGCCTTCCAGGCGTTAGAATCGCAAGCGGTTCGCTAGGTCAAGGAATGAGTGTAGGAATAGGCGCTGCACACTCCAAAAAACTCAATGGTGATGACAAAACCGTTTTTACCCTTCACGGTGATGGTGAATTACAGGAAGGTCAAAACTGGGAAGCCATTATGTATGCTAGTGCAAATCATGTGGACAATCTCGTTGCTACCATTGATGTCAATGGACAGCAAATTGACGGTAGTACCGACAGTGTATTGGCTCTAGGAGATCTACGCATGAAGTTTGAGGCCTTCGGCTGGGAAGTTGTCACCGTTTCTAAAGGTAACGACCTTGAGGCTGTTATTGCAGGAATCAAGGAAGCTATCTCGCTTTCGCGAAAGCGTAAACCCGTATGCATCCTACTCCATACCGTTATGGGTCATGGCGTAGACTTTATGATGGGATCCCATGAGTGGCATGGTATCGCTCCCAACGACGAACAACTCGCCGATGCGCTGAGCCAGAACCCTGAAACACTGGGCGACTACTAATCACAAAAAATCTAGCGCGCGGCGCAAGAAATTATGAAGACATATACAAATACAGGAAGTAAGGATACGAGAAGTGGTTTTGGCGCCGGTCTGGCAGAACTGGGAAAATCGAACGAAAATGTCGTTGCCCTTTGTGCCGACTTGACCGGATCACTTAAAATGAACGCCTTTGCAGATGCTCATCCAGACCGATTTTTTCAGGTTGGAATTGCAGAAGCGAATATGATAGGGATTGCCGCTGGTATGACCATAGGCGGTAAAATTCCGTTTACGGGAACTTTTGCCAATTTCTCCACCGGTCGTGTCTATGACCAGATAAGACAAAGTGTGGCCTACTCTGACAAGAATGTCAAAATCTGTGCTTCTCACTCTGGTTTAACGTTAGGTGAAGATGGCGCTACGCACCAAATTCTAGAAGATATAGGCTTGATGAAAATGTTGCCTGGAATGACGGTGATCAATACCTGTGATTACAATCAAACCAAAGCTGCAACTCTTGCGATTGCAGATCATCATGGACCGGTTTATTTAAGATTCGGTCGCCCTAAAGTGGCTAACTTCACGCCAGAAGATGGTGAATTCCACATTGGGAAAGCAGTTCACCTTCAAGAAGGTACCGATGTTACTATTGTTGCTACTGGACACTTAGTTTGGGAAGCACTGGAAGCTGCCAAGGAACTTCATGAAAAAGGGATTAGTGCAGATGTTATCAATATTCACACGATCAAACCATTGGATGAAGAAGCTATTATCAATTCAGTTAAGAAAACAGGATGTATCGTCACTGCAGAGGAGCATAATTACATGGGCGGTTTAGGCGAGAGCGTAGCCAGAACACTTGCGCAGCACTTGCCGACACCTCAAGAATTTGTAGCTACTCAAGACACTTTTGGTGAGAGCGGCACGCCTGACCAATTGCTTGAAAAATATGGCTTGAATGCAGAGAATATTGCTGCTAAAGCTATGGCTGTTATCAAGCGCAAGAAGTAAGTATAAAGTTGACTTTCTGCATAGCGGACTCACCACTTATTTCAATAAAAAAGCCCTGACAGATATACTGTCAGGGCTTTTTTGATTATGAGTTATAATTATTAGACCTCTGTCCTATTATCTAAGTAATCAGGAATCCCGTCACCATCCGTATCTAATGCGTCATTAGGATTACCGTCGCCATTAGGGTCAGGATTTTCATCTTTGGTTAAGATACCATCTCCATCATCGTCTCTATCTATATAATTGTATAAAGGCAAACGATTTTGATTAAAGTCTCTATCTGTATTATCCAAGAATCCAGCAGATCTTAAATCTTTGTCTCCATTGAGGTCTTCGTAAATAGAAAGAATTCCATCGCCGTCGTGGTCAGTGAATTTTACCCGGCGCAATTGGAAGGTAAAAATCAACGGTGAATAAGGTGGTATCCCAACTGGACTAGAACTAAAGTAACCCAATCCTGAAGGAATGAACATGGCACCAATACCGCCATTTCTAAAACTAACGGTACCATCAGGATTTGCAATGGTGGTGGTCGCATCATTAAAACCTTCTATGCCAGCCGCAAATCCGTCCACGACCCCAAACGTGGTACTAGATCCAGGTAAATCCAACCAGACAGGATTTACACTAGTGTCAAATACAGAGCCATTTAACAGAGAACCTGTATAAGTCACCAATGTACTATCTGCAAATGTAGGTTGTCTATCGCCAGAGCCTTGTCTCACATTCAAAACAAAGACCTGATAATCAATATCGTCACGACGTAAAGTTCTTGAAGTGACCTGCTCGGACAAAGGAATGCGATCTGAATTATCACCAGCTATGGTATCAAAGACAATTTGAAAGTCCTCGCCATCTGGAGTGTTCTCAAACTCATCCTGATTGTAAAAGTGAGTTTGTAAAAATGTAGTGATTTCCGCAAGGTCTTCTTCATATACCTCTTGTGGATCTCTAATTTCGATGGTCACATCATCATCGTCGCTACCACAAGAAATCAATATTGCTGCAATGAAGGCTATACAACCTATTTTTTTCAAATAATTCATGTTTTCTTTTTCAGAGGCCAAAGATAGTATTTTCGGCTATTTTTGTAGGTGAAACGCTTCTATATAAGCTGTCATATGCGCATCGATAAATTTTTATGGTCAGTACGATACTACAAGACACGCAGTAAAGCTACAGACGCCGCAAAAAAGGGAAAGTTTAAAATCAACGGCGATATTGTCAAACCTGCAAGGGATGTCTATCCTGGTGATGTGATCACGCTGCGCAAGGACCAGATCGATTATGTGGTCGAGGTTCTGGACCTGCCATCCAGCCGTGTGGGCAACAAACTGGTAGATCTCTATAGAGTGGATCGTACGCCAACAGAAAATTTTGAGGCTCGCAAGATGATCGAGCTCAACCAGGACTACTATCGCCGCAAAGGTGAAGGCAGGCCTACCAAAAAAGACCGGCGCGATCTTGGAAATTTGTTGAACGGTGACCTTGAAGAAGAGTGATTCATTACATTTGAGAAAAGCTATAGATGAGTTCGCTTTCGCGAAAGCGAATTCCCTAAACACCGCCATTTACCTTTGAAACTATTATGGAGATTCTAAATCACGAGCAGGTCAATCATAAAATAAGACGCATCGCATATCAAATTGCGGAAGTCTATATGGAGCATGACGAGATCATTCTTGCTGGTATTGCAGATGGTGGCTACGTTCTGGCAAGACGGTTAAAAGACCAGCTGGAACATATTTGTGAGTTCCAGATCACGCTGTGCGAGGTGAAAATGGATAAGAAAAATCCGCTAGCCGAAATTCATACCAGCCTATCTCCTGATAAGTATAAAGAAAAGGGAATCGTGTTGTGCGATGATGTGTTGAACTCTGGAACGACTCTTATCTATGCAGTGAGGCACTTTCTTAATGTACCACTGAAAAAATTTAAGACGGCTGTACTCGTAAACCGAAATCACAAAAAGTTTCCTGTCAAAGCAGATTTTAAAGGGATCTCACTTTCCACCACTATGGAAGAGCATATTACCGTGATCCTGGACCATAAAGCCAGTAGTGTTTCTTTAAGCTAGATCAAGAATCTCTAGCGCGATTTCTTGTGGTGTTTTATTCTCGATTTCCACCACTTTATGGGCCTGATTATAAAACGCTGACCTTTCTAAAAGATGCTTACCTATAAATTCTGCGAGTTCGTCCCTAGTGTCAATTCCTGCAATTAATGGTCTGGTTTGTCTTTCTTCAAATAGTCGTTGGGCAAGAAAAGGAACGTTTGCTCTTAGGTAAATCGATCGACTTTCAGGTTTTTCATTAATCAGCTCCATATTATTATAGTAACATGGTGTACCACCACCAAGTGATAAAACGATGGACTCTCGTCGTTTTAAAACTGATTTTAAGTGCAATAATTCTTGTTTTCTGAAATAAATTATTCCCTTTTGGGCGATAATTTGGGAGATAGACATCGATTCCTGCGCTTCTATGTAATCATCGAGATCTATAAAGGGCAGTGAAGTCAAGGACGCAAGTACTTGTCCTACAGTACTTTTACCAGATCCCATGTAGCCCAGCAAAATATAACTGACGGGCTTTTTATTCTCTAATTGCAAAGGTTTAATTTTCTCTCAAATTTATGGGAAAAAGATTAGTAGGTTAAGGAATATACGTTTTATATTTGCACCCGCATTTAGAAATGACGACTTGGTAGCTCAGCTGGTAGAGCATCACACTTTTAATGTGAGGGTCCTGGGTTCGAACCCCAGCCAAGTCACGAAGGCCGTAAGGCGCTAAAGTCCTTATTTTTATAAGGACTTTTTTTATACCCAGGTGCTGAAATTGGTAGACAGGCACGGTTGAGGGCCGTGTGTATTTATACGTGTGGGTTCAAGTCCCATCCTGGGTACATATTTAAAGGTCTTGATGATATCATCAAGACCTTTTTTTATGAAGTTAGATTTTGATGAGCTTTCTAATATCTTTCAATATACCAGGTTAGAATTCCGTTCAATTACTATCCTCACAATAAGCACGTAGTTTCTACCTAAAATTCAAAGATTTCGGTCTCCTTCAAATTGTTTAACTTTATCGACTTATTCTTAAACAAACGTCTTGATCAAAAGTACCTTCTCCATAAAAGATCTAGAAAACCTAAGTGGTATCAAGGCACATACGATACGCATCTGGGAAAAGAGACATCATTTACTGGAACCTGATCGCAGTGAAACTAACATCAGAGTTTATAATCTTCATGCTCTTCAAAAAATTCTCAACGTGAGTTATCTGAAGAATACGGGAATGAAGATCAGTGCCATCGCTACCTTGAGTAATGAAGAGATAGAACACAGGGTTCGTACTCAAGCAGAATCAGCACATCAACATAACCTTAGGTTGCAAGAATTGAAGCTGGCCATGGTCAATTTTGATGAAAACCTATTTAATAACGTTTATGAAGCAGAATTATCTCAAAAAGGTTTTGACAAGGTCTTTTATGACTTACTCATACCTCTTTTAGAAGAATTGGGTAGTTTATGGCAAACCAATACCATCAACATTGCGCATGAGCATTTTATAAGTAATCTTATCAAGCAAAAGCTCTTGATACAGACTCAAGTATTAGATAGCCGTCAGGAATCGTTAGACTCACCAACGTATATTCTCTTCTTGCCAGAGAATGAAATGCATGATTTAGGACTTTTATTTTTGAACTATAGGTTGCGATCTGCAGGATTCCATACCATTTTCTTAGGTGCAAGTATGAAGTTGGACACGTTATCTTTTTTCCAGCGTAATGGTCAAAACCCAACTTTTGTTACCTTTATCACTGTGCAACCTACTTCTAAAAAACTACCTAAGTTTCTCAAGAAATTTAATTCTAAGGTCAATCAGGCTCCTTTAGTGTTATTAGGAACAAAAACTGCCGACTTAGATCAAGAAATATTGACGCCCAACCAAAAAGTCTTCAAGAGTATCGAGCATGCCATGAACTATTTTGAAGAGCAATTACAATCTATATGAGTAAAAAAACAGCCGTAATAGGTTCGGGTTTTTCTTCCCTTGCCGCGGCCTCTTATCTGGCGGCATCTGGCCACCAAGTCACCGTTTATGAAAAAAATGATACGGTAGGTGGTAGAGCACGCAGGCTAGAAAAAGATGGCTTTACCTTTGACATAGGTCCATCCTGGTACTGGATGCCAGATATATTTGAACGCTTCTTTGCAGATTTTGGTAAGACACCGTCTGATTATTATGAACTGGATAAACTCAATCCTGCTTATTCGGTTTACTTTGAAAATGATCGCATACAAATAGGCGACGATCTTGAAAAGATCAAAGCTACTTTTGAGTCCATAGAGTCTGGAAGCGCTGCAAAGCTTCAAGAGTTTATGGATACTTCCAGTGAGAATTATGACATTGCCATTAAAAATCTTGTTTATAGGCCAGGCGAATCTCCTTTAGAGCTAGTCACGCCGCAGACGATTAAAAAGATAGGAGCTTTTATTGGAAATGTCTCCAAGGACGTTCGCAAAAAATTCAAGGACCCTAGATTGGTTTCCATTCTGGAATTTCCCGTCTTGTTTCTGGGCGCTACACCTGGAAACACACCTAGTTTCTATAATTTCATGAATTATGCAGATTTTGGTTTAGGCACATGGCACCCTAAAGGCGGTATGTATGAGGTCATCCTGGGAATGAAAAAACTTGCCGAGGAACTAGGCGTTGTTATCAAAACTAACTCACCAGTCACAGAAATTTTAGTCAATGATCAGCAGCGTGCAGAAGGTATCTCCTTGAGTGGAGAAGTGCATCTTTACGACAATGTGCTCTCTGGTGCAGATTATCATCATTCTGAAACTTTGCTTCCTGAAAAATTGAGACAATACTCAGAGAGTTATTGGGAAAGAAAAACGTTTGCACCTAGCTCTTTGATATTCTATGTTGGTTTTGACAAGAAATTAATAAATGTTGACCATCATAACCTGTTCTTTGATACGGATTTCACCAAACACGCTAATGAAATTTATGAGGATCCCAAATGGCCAGAAGATCCTTTATTCTACGCAAACTTTACATCAATAACGGATTCTAGCACCGCACCTGACGGCTGTGAAAATGGTTTTTTTCTAATCCCACTAGCTCCAGGATTAGAAGACACACCAGAATTAAGGGAAACCTATTTCAAAAAAATACTGGATAGGTTTGAAAAACTGACCGATCAAAAAGTGATGGATCATATTCTTTTCAAAGAGTCTTTTTGTGTAAACGATTTTAAAGAGGCTTATAATAGTTACAAGGGAAATGCTTATGGCATGGCCAATACTTTACTACAAACTGCATTTCTTAGACCTAATTTAAGAAGTAGAAAGGTAAAAAGTCTTTACTTTACAGGTCAGCTAACGGTTCCTGGTCCTGGCGTACCGCCTTCATTGATATCCGGTAAACTGGCTGCCCAATTGATTAACAAACATATCAATCGATGAAAAGTATTTTTGACGAGGTTTCCCGCCAATGTAGTAAGGCTGTAACTCATAATTATAGCACTTCATTTTCTCTTGCCAGCAAAATGTTGGGTCCAACTATACGCCAAGACATTCACAACATTTATGGTTTCGTTCGTTTTGCTGATGAAATTGTAGACACCTTCCACGATTTTGATAAACGCAGTCTATTGGACCGATTTGAGAATGATCTTAAACTGGCGATCGAAGAAAAAATTAGTTTAAATCCTATCCTAAATTCTTTTCAGGAAACAGTCAATAAATACAACATCACACCAGACATGTATGGAGCCTTTATCCACAGCATGCGTCTGGATCTAGACAAATCAGTTTATTTAACTGATGAAGAATATAGAAACTACATCTATGGCAGTGCAGATGTCGTAGGTCTTATGTCTCTCAAGGTATTTGTCAAAGGTGATCAACAGAAGTACGATGACCTTAAGGAAGACGCGATGAGACTAGGCAGTGCTTTTCAAAAAGTGAATTTTTTGAGAGACCTCAAGGCAGATCTTGATGTATTGGAACGCAGCTACTTTCCTAATACAAATCTGCACGATCTTAAAGAGGAAGATAAGGAACGGTTAATTGAAGAAATAAAAGCAGATTTTGATGCAGGTCTCAACGGTATTCAACGACTACCTGTAGAAGCAAAGTTGGGTGTCTACACGGCCTACATTTATTATCGTCGTTTATTGACAAGGCTAGAACGCACACCATCTGCTGAAATACGAAATACAAGAATTAGAGTACCCAACTATGAAAAAATTGGACTACTCGCAAAAGGTTACGTAAGTTACCGCCTCAACCTCATATAAAAATGCAAGTATTATTCTGGATCGCGATCTTTCTGGTTACCTTTTTAATCATGGAGTTCATGGCGTGGTTTATACATAAGTATGTCATGCATGGTTTCTTATGGAATCTACATGAAGATCATCATCACAAAACACATGATAGCTGGTTTGAAAAGAACGACTGGTTCTTTGTCTTTTTTGCCAGTGTAAGTATCACCTTTAAATTGCTCCATAGTTTTCTAGACCTGTGGTGGGCATTGCCCATAAGCGCAGGGATTTTTGCGTATGGTGTGGCCTATTTTGTAGTTCACGATATTTTTATTCACCAACGGTTCAAATGGTTGCGCAAGGCAAGTAACGTATATGCTAAAGGCGTGCGTCGAGCCCACAAGATCCACCACAAACATTTAGGCAAGGAGAAAGGTGAAAACTTTGGAATGCTCATCGTTCCATTGAAATACTTCAAGTAAGATGTTGCGCGCTGCCGTCATAGGCGCAGGTATTGGTGGACTTGCTGCAGCTTTAAGATTGCGTCATAAAGGTTACCACGTCACAGTTTTTGAAAAAAATGATTACGCTGGCGGCAAACTGCATGCTATAGAAAAGGATGGTTATAGGTTTGATCTAGGTCCATCGTTATTTACCTTGCCTGAGTTGATGGATGAACTGCACCAACTATTTCAAGAAAAAGTTGACTTTGATTACAGTTCTCAGGAGACTGCCTGTCATTATTTTTGGGAAGACGGCACTCAATTTCAAGCACCAGCACAACCTTCAAAATTTGCTTCAAAAGCTTCAGAGGTTTTCAATGAACCTAAAAAGAACATAGGTAAATATTTAGAAAACAGCAAGGACAAGTACGAAACCACAAAATCCTTATTTCTTGAAAAATCACTGCACAAGGCTAGCACCTATCTAAACCGAGACACCTTAAAAGCCATTGCAAAAATTCCGTTATTGGGAATAACGGGAACTTTGGACAGCTATAACCAGACGTTTCATAATCCAAAGCTCACGCAGCTATTCAACAGATACGCCACGTATAACGGCTCATCGCCGTATCAAACTCCAGGCATCATGAGCATGATCCCACATCTGGAGATTGGTTTGGGAACGTACTATCCGCAAGGCGGTATGCATCGCATCTCGCAATCCCTATATGAACTTGCAGACAAGGTTGGAGTGGAATTTCGCTTTCGCGAAAGCGTAACTTCCATCAATCAAAAGAACAACACAGTTACGGGAATCTCTACAGACCATCAGGATTATGAATTTGACCTAGTGGTGTCAAACATGGACATTTTCCCTACCTACAAAAAATTGATGCCAGACGTTAAGGAGCCTAAACGCACGCTGGAGCAGGAACGTTCCAGCAGCGCACTCATTTTTTATTGGGGCATCGATCATGAATTCCCGCAGCTAGGTTTGCACAACATTCTTTTTAGCGAGGATTATCCAACGGAATTCCAACACATTTTTGAACACAAAACACTTTTTGAGGATCCAACAGTGTACATCAATATCACCAGTAAATTGTCGCCAGAAGACGCACCAGCAGGTTGCGAGAATTGGTTCGTCATGATCAACGCGCCCGGTGATTACGGTCAAGATTGGGATCAAATGGTAAAACAGTCCAGAAAAAACATCATCGCAAAAATCAAAAAAGTCCTGAATGTAGATGTGGAACCACTCATTCAAACGGAATATATCCTCACCCCTCAAGACATAGAAAAAAACACAAGTAGCTATCGCGGTGCCCTTTATGGTGCGGCCAGCAATAATAAATTTGCTGCCTTTTTGAGACATCCCAACTTCAGCAAAATAAAAAACTTGTATCACGTGGGCGGTTCTGTCCATCCCGGTGGTGGCATTCCATTATGTCTATTAAGTGCAAAAATCACGGCAGATTTAATACCTGATGCCCAATGAAAAATGCAGCGATCATCTTTCTATGGGTCATTCATGTCAGTGCATTAATAGGTATTGCGCTGGGTTATGAGACTTTCTTTTTAGGGAAATCGCCGTTTACAATGCTTTACATTACGGCACTGTTAGCCGTCTTTTTTCCGATTATGGATCTCAAGACGCTTGGGCTTTTTGCATTATGTTTTGTAGTAGGAATGACTACAGAATGGATAGGCGTGCATACGGGCTGGCTGTTTGGCGAGTATAGTTATGGTGATAATTTTGGCCCAAAGCTGGATGGGATACCATTCTTAATTGGCATCAATTGGGCTGTGCTCACCTTTGTAACTCATGCCATCGCGAGTAAACAGACCTCAAGTCCTTGGGCTATTTCGTTCATTGGAGCAACTTTAATGGTGATTCTGGACTTTTTCTTGGAACAAATTTGCGACTATGCGGGATTCTGGAGTTTTACTGGTGGCGCTGGATGGTATAACTATCTATGCTGGTTTATCATCGCATTTATACTGCAATACATTGCCACGCTATTCAAGCTAAAAGGAGATTTCAAAACCTCTTTACACATTTACATCGTTCAACTCATTTTTGCCAGCATCCTATGGATCATCATCAGTACGATATAGCCATCATAGGATTAGGCAACGCAGGTAGTCAGGTGTTGCTGGCCATGCTGGAGCATCAAGGTTTTAAGGACCACAAGATTCTGGTTTTGGACGATTTTCAAGGTGAAAGCCTGGACAAGACCTGGAGTTTTTGGGAGAAGGGAACAGGAAAATGGGATCATCTCATTTCGTATGCATGGGACTTTGGAAGTTTTAAAACAGACGACTTAAAACTGGATTTTGATCTCACGCCCTATCGTTACAAACAATTGAAAAGCCGTGATGTCATCGCTTTCGCGAAAGCGAAACTCATCGACCATCCCAACTGCACCTTAGTAGAAAACAGAGTTGCCAACGTCATTGAAAATACCGAAACGGCCACCATCACCACCGAAGCAGGTTCCTTTGAAGCCAAGCTGGTTCTAGACAGTCGTATCCCAAGCGCTTTTTTTCAAGATACCCAATCGATCAAACTCCAACAACACTTTCTAGGTTGGGTGATCAAAACAGAAAAAGAGATTTTTGATCCGTCCAGATTCTTGATGATGGATTACCGTTTGCGAGATCCTGGCACGACAAGTTTTACATATATCCTACCCTATTCTGCCACAGAAGCTCTAGTAGAGTTCACATATTTCTCTTCAGAAATCGTGAGTAACCAGACCTACGAGAAGTATCTCAAAACATATTTGAGTGATTATTTGAATATTGAATCGTATGAAATCATCTCGACGGAACAAGGAAATATCCCAATGACGACGTACCGATTTGAACAGCATAATACACGGTTAGTGCATAAAATAGGAACAGCTGGTGGTTGGGTCAAACCCAGCACAGGTTACAGTTTTAAGCGCACCGAAAAGTTTGTGGGAATTTTGATAGACAATTATCTAAAAAGCAAACCTCTGGATGCTGGGATGTTCCTGAAGAAGTTTCGCTTTTATGATGACATCATGCTGGATGTTCTAAAACACCATAATGATCGAGGCCATCTCTTGTTCCAGAACTTGTATAAAAACAATCCTATCAAACGAATCTTATCATTTCTAGATGAGGAAACTGTACTGGCAGAAGAATTAAAAATCATGTTGCCACTTACCTCATGGCCTTTTATCAAAGGCTTTTTCAAAAAATTATTTTAGAGCCTCTGGGATTTCAAATTCTGGCCAGTCGCCAGTAATTTTATAGGGCTGAAATCTGGTAAAGAGTTCTTCTTTATACCACTGCAGTGCTTGGGTTTGTTGCACGGCATGTCTATGGTTCTTACCGCGATAGGCAAATTTCTTGAGGGCTTCTACATCATTCCACAAACTAAATGTAGCCATTTGGGTAACTGGTCTCTCGCCTATTCCAGCACTAAAAAGCAGATTGGAATTATCGACAAGATCCTTTTGTGATGTAGGCACATATTTCCAAAACCTCCTAAGCATCGATAGTTTTATAGTTGCTCTGGTAATCACAGCAATGAAAGGGTTTTCTGGATTCAGGTTTTGAGAAACCTCAAACGGATTCTGGCTGGACCATTGACCGTAAGCTTTAATATTTTTCAAATAAAATGTCAGTTGGTGGCTGCTATGTCGCTCATAACGGTTGCTCAAATTAGAACTTGAAAAATATTCCTGGGCGTGCGCAGCATCATCCCAAACCTGCAGCACTCCATAAACGGAGAAATCGGGACGTGGATCAAAATGTTCACGACCACTTCCCAGTAACTTATAAAAATGCAGTCCTTTCGTTTTCTTGAGCTTGCCATGTGCAAACTGCATCATCCCAAAAGCCCATAACTGATCTTTCCAGTTGGCATACTTGTAAAAGGTAAGCGTGGTGATTTGTTGAGTAGCTTTCATAGTCTATCGCAAAGTTATGGATAACTTGTTCTGTGGTCGTATAAAATCGAGACTGCTATCCACAATAGGTTGTATCTTTTTACCCTTAAAATGATACTATGCTGGTTCGTACCAAAAGTTTTCTAATTCTTATCCTTGTCAACCTCGGCTGGACCATTAGTTATAGTCAAACCTATGCTCGCAACGGCATGGTGGTTTCTGACAACCGCATAGCTAGCGAGATAGGTGTTGACATAATGAAAAAAGGTGGTAATGCTATTGACGCCAGCGTAGCGACCGCCTTTGCTCTGGCCGTAACGCATCCAGCGGCAGGGAACTTAGGTGGTGGTGGTTTTTTAGTGTATCGTCCTAATACTGGTGAAGCCACCACAATTGACTTTAGAGAAAAGGCACCTCTAGCAGCACATCCTAAAATGTTTTTGGATAAAAACGATTCATTGATTGTAGGCAGCAATCACAACAGCGCACTGGCCATAGGCGTACCAGGCACCGTTGCAGGATTGTATCTCGCACACCAAAAATATGGAAAGCTGCCATGGAACGAATTGGTTGAACCATCCATTGAAGTAGCTAGGAATGGATTCCCATTAACCTGGGCGCTTTATAACGAGGCGAACTATTTGAGAAATTCGACTAGCGCTCCTTCCTTTTTAAAGAAATACGTTTTGGATGACGATGGACATGCGCTGGAATTTGGCGATGTATGGAAACAACCCGAGCTGGCTCAAACCTTACAGATCATCGCAGATCAAGGACACGATGGTTTTTATAGAGGTCAAATCGCCCAGCAGATTGAAAATTTCATGAAGGAATCTGGTGGTATCATAACTAAAAAAGATCTAGAGAAATATCAGGCCATAGAGCGTGAACCTATTGTTTCTACTTTTGATGAATTTACCATTTACAGCATGCCACCACCTAGTTCTGGTGGTGTTACCATGGCTGCCATGCTCAACATTATGGAACTGGCAAATAAGGAGAGCATACCGTTCAACAGTACCGCTTATGTCCATTTAATGATCGAGTCCATGCGACGAGGCTTTGCAGATCGCGCCGAATTCCTTGGTGATCCAGACTTCAATCCAGACTTGCCGTTAGATCGCTTGATATCCAAAGAACACGCTAGAAAAAGATTTGAAAACATCAATATGGAGAAGGCGTCCATGAGTGAACCTCAAACATTTGGTCACCCCTATGATGGTGACAACACCACGCATTTCTCTGTAATTGATAAAGATGGAAATGCGGTAAGCGTTACCTATACTTTGGAACAATCCTATGGATCTGGATTAGGTTCTAGTAAACTTGGATTTATTTTCAACAATGAGATGGGTGACTTCAATCCAGTACCAGGAGAGACCAAAACCAATGGCCAGATAGGAACCGATCCCAATCTTATCGAGCCGGAAAAACGCATGTTGTCATCCATGAATCCTACTATCGTGGTAAAGGACGACAAGCCTTTTTTAATCATGGGAAGTCCAGGCGGGCGCACCATTATTAATACCGTATTTCAAGCCGTACTCAACGCTATGTTATATGATATGGACGTGAAACAATCCATTGAGTCCATGAAAATCCATCACCAGTGGTTACCAGATGTCACCTATTACGAGCAGGGCAAGCTGTCACCAGACACAGTAAACAATTTGAAAGAAATGGGACATCAAATGGTTCCCGTGGATCAATTGGGTCGCCTCATGGGCATACAGTTCAACCCGTCTGAAAACATTATTATTGGAGCTTCAGACAGCTCCAGTCCAGATGGTGCCGCCATTGGTTATTGAAGACTTTTCTATGCAACAAAAATATTTATGGAGTTCGCTTTCGCGAAAGCGTCACTACCCACAATTCCGTATTCAAACTACTGTCCTTTTTCTTATTTGTTTGCTCATTGCACAATTGGCAATTGCACAGATCGAAACAGTTGCCAATGATAAAGGCAAAAGAATTGGCTTGAATTTAGGGTATTCACAGCAGGATCGACCTCCCTTCAATGATGAGGATTATGCACATATTACTAGGTCCATAAAAATTCAATTAGCGCAGAAAGTCTGGAAAAAAGACCGACAAGCCCTAGAAATTTTGATCGAGCCATCAGTGTATTATGTGAACCACCAGCTTCTCAATCTGTTTTTTATAAAGCCAGACAAACCCAATTTTGAAGCACAACGCGCTCTTTTTACACAAAACCGATCTTATGAGGAGTATGCGCTCAATCTAGGATTATCCTACAGTTATAATTTGACATACGATTTACTAGCCTACGGGTTGGTCAGCATAGGCCCGATGACCGCAACCGCTGATACGGAACGACAGAAAAAAGGGTTTTCATTTTCTGATGTTTTAGGCGCTGGAATGCGCTACAGAATTGAAAATCTATCGTTTGACCTAAGATTTAGTTTGAGGCATGTGAGTAATGCCAACCTGCGATCACCCAACAACGGTCACAACAGCGCTGGAGTCGAATTGGGTTTTTCTTATCATTTGTGATATTTTTTGAATATGGATCGAAATTTGTAAAGTAGATTTCCATATTGCTACTAAATTGATATGAAAGAAACTGCCCTTATCACTGGTGCTAGCAGCGGCATCGGTAAAGAAATGTGTATCCTACACGCCCAAGCTGGAAAAGATTTGGTCATCATTGCTAGAAATGAAAAGGACCTCAACGGATTAAAAGCCCAATTAGAATCCCAATATGATATTCAGGTTCATGTGATCTCAAAAGATCTCACTGACGCTACTGCCGTCGATGAAATTATCAAGGATCTTGAGCAACATAGTATACAAGTGGAATACCTCATCAATAATGCAGGATTTGGAAAGGTAGGAATGTTTGCCGATAGTGATTGGGAAACTAGCTTGAGCATGATACAACTTAATGTAATTGCATTAAGTCACCTGTGCCGTAGAATATTACCTCAAATGCTAGAACGGAACAGTGGTAGAATCCTAAATGTCTCTTCAACGGCCAGTCTCATGCCAGGTCCTTTACAAGCTGTATATTTTGCTTCTAAAGCCTTTGTTAGATCTTTTAGCAATGCATTGTCAGAAGAGCTTAAAGAGTCCAATATCACCGTAACCAACCTAATGCCTGGAGCAACCGAAACAAATTTTGCCAAAACCGCTGGATTACAAGACACAGCATTATTTGACGATACCGCCAGCGCACATTCTGTAGCATCCACTGGTTATAAAGCGATGATGGAAGGCAAAATGGATGTCACTGCCGGTATCACTTTAGGTCAAAGCCTTATGCTCAAAGCAATCCCATTTACTCCTAAGAAATTAGTACTCAATCAAGTTCGAAAAATGCAAGAAGATAATTCGTAGCTCGTTGGCTTGTAATCATATTGACTTCATACCAATTTGGCTTTGAGTTAGATTTCATTTTATCCCATTAAAAAAAGCGTTGCCCTTGGCAACGCTTTTCTTTAAGGTATAAACTAAGCTTTTATTAAGCAGCGTTTTCTTCTTTGATCAAGTTCAAGGCACTTCCCTTGCGATACCACTTAATCTGGGCATCGTTATAGGTATGATTTACCTTAAATGTATCCTTAGAACCATCCTTGTGAACCAATTCTACCGTTAATGGTGTATCTGGTGCAAAGTTTTCTAGGTCTATGAAGTTGAAGGTATCATCTTCCTGGATCAGATCATAGTCAGACTCATTAGCAAAGGTAACACCTAACATTCCTTGTTTCTTAAGGTTGGTCTCGTGTATACGTGCAAACGATTTAACGATGACTACATAAACACCTAGGTGTCTAGGCTCCATCGCAGCGTGTTCTCTTGAAGAACCTTCACCATAGTTATGGTCTCCAACTACAACAGTTGGGATACCAGCTGCCTTGTATGCGCGCTGTGTCTTAGGAACAGCATCATACTCTCCATCAATCTGGCTCTTAACTAGATTGGTTTGTTTGTTAAATGCGTTTACTGCACCTATCAAACAGTTGTTGGAGATGTTGTCCAAGTGGCCACGATACTTCAACCACGGACCTGCCATTGAGATATGGTCTGTCGTACATTTTCCAAAAGCTTTGATCAATAGTTTTGCTCCCATGAGGTTCTTTCCATCCCAAGGTTCAAAAGGAGTCAATAACTGCAGTCGATCGCTATCTTCTGCTACACTTACTTTTACATTGCTTCCATCTTCTACAGGTGCTTCATAACCAGCATCCTCTACTTCAAAACCTTTAGGTGGTAGTTCAATTCCTGATGGCTCTTCCAACATCACCTCATCACCGTCTTCATTGATCAGCTTATCTGTCATTGGGTTAAAATCCAATCTACCTGAAATCGCAATCGCGGCAACCATTTCTGGTGAACCAACAAAGGCGTGTGTATTAGGGTTACCGTCTGCTCGTTTAGAGAAGTTACGGTTGAAGGAGTGAACGATCGTGTTTTTCTCATCGCCTTTCATATCACTACGATCCCATTGACCTATACAAGGTCCACAGGCGTTAGTAAATATGGTAGCATCCAAATCTTCAAAAATCTTAAGGATACCATCGCGCTCTGCGGTGAAACGTATTTGCTCAGATCCAGGGTTGATCCCAAAATCTGATTTAGGTTTTATTTTTTTCTTGACAGCCTGCTCTGCAATAGATGCAGCTCTAGTCAAATCTTCATAAGAAGAGTTGGTACATGATCCTATCAATCCCCAATCTACCTTAAGTGGCCAACCGTTCTTTTCTGCTTTTTCACCTAGTTGACCTACTGGTGTAGCAAGGTCTGGTGTGAATGGTCCATTTAAGTGCGGTACCAATTCGTCAAGATTGATCTCGATAACTTGGTCAAAATATTGCTCTGGATTTGCATAGACCTCATCATCTGCCGTTAGGTACTCTGCTACTTTGTCTGCAGCATCTGCAACATCTGAACGATCTGTAGCACGTAAATAACGAGACATGGACTCATCATACCCAAAGGTTGATGTCGTCGCTCCTATTTCAGCACCCATGTTACAAATGGTTCCTTTACCCGTACAGGATAGATTTTTTGCACCTTCACCAAAGTATTCTACAATGGCTCCAGTTCCACCTTTTACGGTTAGGATACCAGCCACTTTAAGGATAACATCCTTGGCGCTGGTCCATCCATTAATTTTACCGGTTAGTTTTACTCCTATCAGTTTTGGGAATTTCAATTCCCATGGCATTCCTGCCATTACATCAACGGCATCTGCACCACCAACTCCTACAGCGACCATTCCCAATCCACCAGCGTTAACCGTGTGGGAATCTGTACCTATCATCATACCACCTGGAAATGCATAGTTCTCAAGAACTACCTGGTGAATAATACCAGCACCTGGCTTCCAGAATCCAATTCCATACTTATTGGAAACAGATCCCAAAAAGTCAAAAACCTCACTACTTACATCATTTGCACGAGCAAGATCTTTTGCTGCACCTTGTTTTGCCTGGATCAAGTGATCACAGTGCACTGTAGTAGGTACGGCAACTTTGTCCTTACCAGCTTGCATGAACTGCAATAGCGCCATCTGGGCCGTTGCATCTTGACAAGCGATACGGTCTGGAGCAAAATCAACATAATCCTTACCTCTTGTAAAAGGCTTATCTGTGGTTTCATCCCACAAGTGTGAGTAAAGGATTTTTTCTGAAAGTGTCAATGGTTTACCTACCAGTTCACGAGCTTTATCCACTCGTCCAGGCATGGTCTCATACACTTTTTTGATCATGTCAATATCAAAGGCCATATATATGTTTATTTGTTAAAATCTTAATGTAGCGAATTTACGAAAACCTAGGGCTTTTTTAAAATAAAGCGCTTAACAAAGAGGTGTTCTTTAAAAGCACAGAATTCATTCCTAAAGACCGTAAATATTCCGATAATGGCAGCGAAATGATGTTGTAATTACCAGATTCACATTCTTGTTGTGAGGATGGATATGTATTCGCTTTCGCGAAAGCGAACTATCTACCAATCCACTGATTATCGACGGCTTTTTAACCACGTTTTTACGGCAAGCACAATCGCAACCGCATCGATAAGATAACCTAAATAAAAGAGGACTGTAGATAATACCGTGTTAACTTCTCGCAAGGGCGCACTTATTGCGACTAGTAGGCCGCCTAGAAATAATAAAAAGAGTGGCAAGGAGTAAGCGGCCATGTTTACAGAATCTGAGAAATCAGACTGTCCTCGGTATGACCTTCTGCCTCGGCTTTGTAATTTTTGATGATGCGATGCCTGAGGATTCCAGTTGCCACGGCCTTTACATCTTCAATATCTGGACTGTATTTTCCATGAATTGCTGCATGCGTTTTTGCGGCAAGAATCAAGTTTTGGGAAGCTCGTGGTCCAGCGCCCCAATCTAGGTATTGTTTGATGACCTCTGGCGCGGTATCTGATTTGGGCCTGGTTTTCCCTACCAACTTTACGGCATATTCAATCACATTATCTGCCACTGGAATGCGACGTACCAAATGCTGGATGTCTACTATTTCTTGAGCGTTGAATAATGGATTAATCACAGGCTTGTGGTTTGAAGTGGTTGATTTTACAACCATGACTTCTTCCTCATAAGTTGGGTATTCCAAATTGATGGCAAACATAAAACGGTCCAGCTGTGCTTCTGGCAACGGATAAGTTCCTTCCTGCTCGATAGGATTTTGAGTGGCTAGTACAAAGTATGGATTAGCCAGATCATAACCATGACCTGCAACGGTAACAGATCGTTCTTGCATTGCTTCCAGCAATGCGGCCTGTGTTTTAGGTGGTGTGCGGTTGATCTCATCTGCCAGGACGATGTTTGAAAAAACGGGTCCTTTGATAAACTTGAAATTGCGACTCTCGTCCAGGATCTCACTACCCAAAATATCTGAAGGCATCAAGTCTGGTGTGAATTGAATACGCTTGAATTCTAATCCCAAAGCATTAGAAATGGTGTTAACCATTAAAGTTTTGGCAAGTCCAGGAACACCTATCAATAGCGCATGACCACCAGAAAAAATACTGATCAATATCTGATCTACCACATGATCTTGACCTATAATGATCTTAGAAATTTCTTTCTTTAATTCTTTGTGTCTTATTACAAGTTGATCAATAGCGGCAACGTCTGACATAATCTATAGTGGGTATTTTCTATTTATTCCATTCTTGAAGCAACTCACAATCATCAAAGTCATCACCTATCTTGATGTAGGTATCCTTGATTTTTTCCTCGCGCCATTTTTCAATCTTGCGCACTTGCTTATCTCTAAGAGCAAGATCCTTGATCTTACCATAATCTGAGGAATAATCTGCCTCGTGGTCTTTTACTTTTCTAATCAGGTTCACGATAGTAAAAGAAGTAGATCCTGTACCTCTTGGATCCTTTTCTTCAATAATCCCACTAACATCACCTTCCTGTAAAAACTGTACGGAAGAAACGATACTGGACGATATGTATCTAGGAGCAATTTTTGCCAGGTCCAGCAAATTTTCACCAGTAATAGGATTCACAAACTGACCTCCTTTTTCTGCAGTTTCCTTTTCATCGCTTATGGCTCTTGCAGCATCTGCAAAAGTGGTGTCACCTTGAACGATCTTATCACGCATGGCATCAAGCTTAGCGCGAGCTTTAGACTCTTGCGCTCGACTAATGTATGGATACAAGAGAATGTGTCGCACGTCTCTTACTTGACCGCGTATTTTTTCTACGTACAAAATGTGCCACCCGAAGGACGTTTCAAACGGCTCGCTGATCTCACCTTCTTCCAAGGAAAATGCCGCTTCCTTAAACTCCTTTGCGTATGGGTCTGAACGTCGCATGGACAGTACGCCACCTTGACGCTCTGTACCTATATCCTCAGAATACAAGGTTGCTTTGGCGGCAAAATTGGCACCATTATTCAATACATCGTCTCTATACTGATTGAGCTTATCGATGGTTTCTTGAATAGCTTCTTCGCTAGGTTTTGAATTCACAACGATACGTGCAATCTCCACTTCTGAATTGATGAAGGGCCTTTTATCTTCTGGGATGGAATAGAAGAACTGACGCACCTCTTCTGGAGTGATTTGTACATCTTCAGTAAGTCTTTCCTGCATACGGCTGGCGAGTAGTTCTTCTCTATTAAGCACATCCAACTCGTCTCGCAGTTGTTGGAAACTATCCTTTCTAAAGAATGCTGCCATTTCTTCATCGCTGGCTCCATTCATTTGACTACGTAAAAAATCTATACGATTGTCTGTGGCACTGGCAATCTCTCTGTCAGAAACCGTGATACTATCCTGTATGGCATGGTGAGCATAAAGCTTTTGTCCCATTAGGGACTGCATCACGTCACATTTTGTAATGTCAGAAGCTCCAGTGCTTCTTCGTGCTTCTTTCAATTGCTTGTCGATATCGCTATCCAGCAACACATAATCACCTATAACGCCAGATACTCCATCGATCTTACGACGTATTTTGGTAGGCTTGACGGTATCATTCAACGCAGCAAGCACTTCTTGCTTGATGGCTTCATCCTGTTGAACGTTAGATGTTGTAGATGTTTGTGCTGTTGCCGCTTTCGCGAAAGCGAACACTACCAAAACACTAACCCAGCTACGGATTGATTTTAAGTCTATTGCTTTGAATTGCATCATTTAATAAGTCCTTTTCTATTTTTTTAATATAAGCCAACTTGCGCTGGTTGCGTAAAATCTGTTTAATGGTTGGGTTCACGTAGGAAAGAGGAGCCTGCTCGCCACGTCGCAGGATATCTTTAATGTGCAGCAAATATACGCCAAGACTATCTTCCAGCTTCCAGGTGCGACCGGGAATTAGGTATTGGGCCTCGTTTGCCGCAGTGATAGGTGTCAAGCGTTCCAACAGAATGCTTTTCTTGATCCAGATGCTGTCATTGAAAGAATAATTACGGAATCCCAACGACATGTCTTCCAGTTCCTTCAGGTTTCTTGTGCTGCCACCTTGAAAGAGCTCGTTCACTTTCTCCAATTCTGAATAGGTCTGATCTACCAGTAGGTATCTAAATTTGACCAAATCCTCATTGAGTATGAACTCATCTCTATGCTGCTGGAAATAATCCTTAGTTTCAGAAGCGGGTACGGTGGTGTCAAGATTTTGCTTGATGAGTTCCTGTAGGTAGGCCTGAGTATAAAGCTCTGTTTTATAACGTGAGATAAGTAGATCCAGATCATCCTGCTTTTCCTCACTGATGTTTTGCAAGGCGTTCTTCATCAACATCTGGTCTGTGGTCCAGTCGTCAATGTATTTTTGAACGATCAATACAGAGTCATTAGGTGTATAATCTGCCGGTAGGATATTCTGAATTTCAGAACGCAACAGATAGGAATCACCTATTTGAGCAATAGCGTCCACTTCCTGTTCCTTTTCAAAATAGGAACATGAAATGATGGTAAGCGAAATGATTCCTACTATAAGTCTACGCACGCGTTTTCTCTTCTATTTCCTTTTTGACTTTTTTGAGCACCTTATCGTGGATCTTAATGTCGCGACCTTCTCTTAAAGATTTCATCCACTCGTTCTCCAATTGCTGTTGGTAATCGTTGATGACCGCGCCACGAGCTTCTTCAAAAGTCTTTGCGGTAGGTTCTAAAACTTCCTTGACGTTGACCACCTTGTAAAACCCACTATCTTCTTTATCATAAACTCTGGAAACGCCTTCTTTCACCTCAAAATTTTGGGGTAATCTAGAATAGCCTTCTTCTACCACACCGCTGGACACCATCACCTTTGTGTTTCCTTTTTCATTGATTTGCTCTTTGATTTGATCAAGAGCCGTTCCATTTTCCAACAATTGCTTCACCTTGACAGCGGCTTCTTCCGTTGTGTTTTGAGTGAGATCAATGTCTAGTCTACGTTTCCATTGGTACTTTTCCTTGTTCTTTTCATAATAGGCCTGTTGCCCTAGAGAATCTACTTTGGCAGCTTCCCAAATTTTCTTCTCCATCAATTCAAACAACAACAATCCTTCTTTGTATTCTCCATAGATGAATGCAAAATCTTCATTGTCTCTTTCCAGGTGGTCGTCATAATAATCAATAACTGATTGGTTGACGAAATCCTTAAAATACATCTTCAATTTTTCTTCAAGACTTCCAAACTTCCTGTAATCCTTGACCTGTTTCTCTTGAACAAACTGGTAAAAATCGTTTTGCGAATACTCTTTATCTTCAATCTCAAATAAGCTAGCCGACGCTCCAGTGCCTATTTCCATGTTCCAACTACCTTGCATGAGAGAATCTGTTACCGCAGGAAATCTTTTCTTATACGAATTGATCCTCGGTAGTTTGACGTCGTATTTTGCTAAAAGTTTATTGGTGAACGACTCAGTTATTTTTCTGGATCGTGCAGATTTTTTGATTTGGTCTCTCAAACCAGATTCAGCGTCTTCAAAAGATGGTACTGGGAATCTTTCCAATAACTTGATGATGTGCCAACCAAATCTTGTCTTCACCGGCTCAGAATAGCTTCCTATTTCGGTTAAGTCAAAGGCGGCTTGTTCAAATTCTGGAGCATTAAGTCCACCAGTTCCAAACCTGGGAAGCTTGCCGCCATTTCTAGCAGAATTGATATCCTCAGAAAACTCTGTCGCCATCGCACTGAAATCTCGTCCAGATTCCAATTGTGAATAAATCTCATCGATGCGCTGTTTTGCAGTTATTGTAGTATCCTGGCGTTTGTCATAGGTCATGATATGCGCCACGACCACATCATCTGGTGTAGCCCTTCTATCATTTACTTTTAGGATATGATATCCAAAATCGGTTCTAAAAATATCGGATACCTTGCCGGTCTCAGTCTCATAAGCCGCAGTTTCAAACTCAAAGACCATTTTAAAGGGTCCAAACCATCCCAACTCACCACTTTCCTTGGCACTAGGTCCTTCACTGTGATTTCTAGCCACGGTGGCAAAATCCTCACCATTTTCCACTCGATCTTTGAGCTCTTTGATCCTGTTGTAGGCTACGAGTGTATCTGCCGGTGCCGCACTGCGATCTACTTTGATCAAAATGTGGCTCGCATTGACCTCGCTATTCATGCGCTCATAGGCCTCTTCCACCAAAGCTTCAGTGACTTCGTTATCAGTCAGATATGATTCGGCGAGACCGTCGCGGTAGGATTGTAATTCTGTTTTGTAAGACTCGTTGTTTTGCAAACCCATTTCTTTGGCTTGCAACAGTTTAAGACGGTAATCTATGTACAGCTGTAGGTAATTGTTCAGGTCCTTTTGGGATTCATCTTGAACGATATCGAGGTTTTTAAGATAAACCCGCATAAACGTTCCAGCGTCATAATCGTTCCCATCAATGGTCAACAAGGTTTGATCCTTCAAATCCTGAGCAACACAAAAAACTGAAAAACAAACAGTTACTAAAAACAATAAATTCTTAAATCGATTCATGATCATGTTTTAACCAGAGCGTTCAAAAATAGGTAAATCACTCAGGTGAACAAAACGCAGGCGACACCAGCTTATTATGTGAATTTTGTTAAGTTGACGGCTTATTCTCGTACTTAAGAACTATGCAAAACGAGTACCGTATCACAATCGACCAGCCATTGGAAAAACTCATGGAGTTATTTCTCAATCAAGACAACTTCAAGCACTGGCAACGCGGACTCATAGGTTTTGAAAACTTGACGCCCCAAATAGGCATGAAAGGCAGCAAACGTAAACTCAAGATTAAAACGCTTGTGGGAACGGTTACCATGACCGAAGAAATCACGAAACGAGATTTGCCTCGCCAGTGGGAAGCCACCTATCGCACAAAAGGAGTCGTGAATTATCAGAGTAATCGCTTTCGCGAAAGCGAAATAAATACAGAGCACGGCACCCAAGTTCAAACCGTCTGGGAAGCTACCAGTATTTTTAAATTCACCGGAATGATGCGGCTGGTAGCCGCTGCAAAACCAGAGCTTTTTGAAAAGCAAACGTTCCAATTCATGCAGGATTTCAAGGATTTTGCCGAAAACGGCACCTCTGTCAGTCAGCTATAAAAAAAGCGAGCCTAGAGCTCGCTTTTTTATCAATGTTGATTTTGGGTTATGATTCAGATTTCTGTTCCAGTGCTTTACCTATCAAGGTATCGCCTTCTAAAATCTCGAACGTAGAATGGTTTGCCACATCATCGTGCAATACACGACTCAAGACTTGTGCTACATCTGCACGCGGTATCTCTCCTTTTTTCTCTAATTTGTCAGTGAGAACGATGTGGTCTGTCGCGTCATTGTTGTTCAACGTTCCTGGTCGCACGATGGCATAATTAAGATTGGACTTTTTCAAATGCTCATCGGCATTGTGTTTTGCCCATAAATAATCTTGAAGCTCTTCTGCATTGGATGGAGCGTCTGCACCTCTCGAGCTGAGCATCACAAACTTTTTAATATTGTGTTTTTGAGACGCGTCGATCAATTTTTTGGCGCCTTCTTGATCTACTTCCACCACTTTTTTACCACCAGAACCAGCTGCAAAAATGACTTTGTCCATACCTTCTACGGCATGTGCGACATCCTTTTCTAGATCTGCCATGACTGTCTTGATGTTCTTGCTCTCAAATTGCTCTCTTTGTTCCTCTTTTCGTATCATCGCAATAGGCTCAAAGTATTGAGATTCCTGCAATAGATTTACTACTATATTTCCTGTGGTGCCTGTTGCACCTGCTACTAATATTTTTTCCATAGCCCCAAGATACAAGCAAAACCAGAGTGACATTGTGAATACTATGTTGTTTAACGCCTCTTTAATACGCACTGTTTAGTACTTTTAACCCATGAGAAACCTCAAACTGATCTGGGATTTTAAAGGTCCCGATGCCGCACAAACCGCGAGACATCATTTAATACACCTCAAAGAATATATAGAGGGCAATGAGGTAGACACTCTAGCTACTGGTGTTGAGGAAGTCACACCAATGCATCACTTATGTTTTGTAGCGGTCAAGGAACCTGATATGCCACAAGTGCGAGACGATCTTAAACCACATCGCGGACAATTATGGATGGAATCATAGAACAACTTAAAGATCTTTTGCCTCATGCTCGGCTATTTATGGGCGATTCTTTAAAAGAACGCTATAGCCACATATGGCGCATGAATGAGTCGCTGAAAGCGATGTGCCTCTTGTTGCCAGAGTCCACTGAAGAAGTGAGCAAAATCCTGAAGATATGCCATCAACACGACCAACCTGTCGTTGTTCATGGTGGCTTGACAAATCTTGTAGGTGGCACAGAGTCTAAAGGACATGAGGTCGTCATATCGCTGGAACGCATGAACGCCATTGAAGAAATTGATGAAAGTAGTCGCACTGCAACGGTACAATCTGGAGTGATCCTAGAACATCTACATCAATCTGTTGAGAAAAAAGGACTGTTATTTCCGCTCAATTTTGGGGCACGAGGCAGTGCACAAATAGGTGGTATTATTTCTTCCAACGCTGGTGGTTTACGCGTTCTCAAATATGGTATGACCCGTCAATTGGTTTTAGGAATTGAAGCTGTCATGGCAGATGGCACCATCATCAATTCCATGAAAAAGATCATTAAGGATAACTCTGGTTATGATCTCAAACAGCTTTTTATAGGATCTGAAGGTACTTTAGGGATCGTTTCTCGAGCGGTATTGCGTCTGCAGGAAGCACCCAGCAGCAGAAACGCCGCGTACCTTGCCGTCAATGATTATGAATCTGTGGTCACATTACTTAAATATTTTGACCAAGGACTGGCTGGCAAACTAAGCGGTTTTGAGCTCATCTGGAAAAACACCTATGAGCAAATGACGGCAACCAGTGAAGCTGTGCGGCCGCCATTGCAATATGATTATGAGTTCTACATCTTAGTAGAAACACTAGGAAGCCAGCCCAAAACCGATCAAGCAGAATTTCAAGAAATGCTGGAGAATGCCATTATTAATGAAATGGCTCTGGACGCAGTGATGGCGCAATCGCCTAGCGATGTGGACTGGTTTTTTAGGATTAGAGAAGATGTCAATAATCTGACCGACTTTATGACCCATGATCAACATTTTGATATCAGCATGCCGGTAGCGCTTATAGGCAGCTACATCCAGTCCTGCTATGATCGACTAGAGCACATCGAGGGCATTGAACAGATTTATGCCTTTGGCCACGTGGCAGATGGAAATATCCATTTCATGATTGGGAAGGAAAACCAGAGTGATGCCTTGAGACTGAAAATCAATGATGTTATCTACGGCGGTCTTGAAGCCATAGGCGGATCTGTAAGTGCAGAGCATGGAATAGGAATTGACAAAAAAGCCTATCTCAAAATAAGTCGCACGGCTCAGGAAATTCAGCTAATGAAAACGTTGAAACTTGCCATAGATCCTAAAGGCATTCTCAATCCCAATCGTATTTTTGACTAGATGGAGAATAAGTTCGCTTTCGCGCCTGCCTGTCGGCAGACAGGAAAGCGAACCCATCAACAATCATATTGCTCACCACCTATTGTTCCAATGTGAATCTGGCTTCTAAAGTCGCTTGCGAAGAACCACCTATCCAGACCTTAAACGCGCCATTTTCCAGTATCCAATCACCTTGATTATTGAAAAAACCTAATTGATCGCTGGTCAATTCAAAAGAGACTTGCCTTGATTCACCTGGCTGCAGGGTTACTTTCTCAAAGCCCTTCAACTCTTTGACGGGCCTAATGGTGGTCGCAAACTCATCCTGAATATATAGCTGGACAATTTCAGTTCCAGCAAGATCACCTGTGTTAGAGATCCTTGCGGTTACGACTACTTTTTGATTTTGACTGTAGTTATGATCTACCTGTACATTATCGTATTCAAAAGTGGTGTAACTAAGACCAAACCCAAACGGCCACAAGGGTTCATTAGGAGCGTCTTGATAATGCGAGTAAAAAACCGTTCCCTCATTATAACCGTCGGGACGACCGGTATTCTTATGGTTGTAGTAAATAGGAACCTGTCCTACATCAACGGGAAAGGTCATGGGCAACTTACCTGACGGATTGTAATCACCGTGCAAAACCTGTGCGATGGCGTGACCGCTTTGGGATCCCAACTGCCAGGCCTCTACGATAGCCGGAATGTTTTTCTTTGGCCATGGCAGCGCCAACGGGCGACCATTAGTAAGAACTAAAACGATATTGGGATTCACCGCGTGAATTTGTTCCAAAAATTCCTGCTGTAAACCTGGTAATCCTAGATCTGTCCTACTGCGCGCCTCACCACTTTGAAGTCCGTGTTCTCCCAGCATGACGATGACCGCATCTGCATTCTCGGCAGCTTTTAGGGCGGCAGCGGTACCTGTAGTATCGGTCTTATTGTATACCAACTCTTGGGTGAATTCTGCTTTTTGATCCACAAACACGGGACCGCGTTCAAAAACGACTTCGTTCTCCGTATAATTGGCAAAGCCTTCTTTTAGGCTAATGGCCGTGTTTTCTATGGCTCCTATTCTCCAGTTGCCCAGCACGCTGTTTTTATCCATCGCGAGATCTCCTAGCACGGCAATTTTACGTCCGCGTTTTAAGGGTAGCATTTCATTCTCGTTCTTCAACAAAACAATGGATTTTAGCGCCATGTCGAGCGCACCAGCTTTCATTTCTTCACTATTGATCACTTGCTTCTCAATAACCTCATCGCAATATTTGTAGGGATCATCAAAAAGGCCCAATTCAAACTTGACCTTTAGGATGCGTTTCACCGCATCGTCAATGATTGTTACAGGTACTTTTCCTTCTTCGACAAGTTGTTCCAAATGGTTCATATATACATAGGATTCCATATCCATATCTATACCGGCATTGACTGAAAGTCTGGCAGCAGCCTCATCATCTGGAGCGTAATGGTGATTGATCATTTCTTTGATGGATGCCCAGTCAGAAACTACAAAACCTTCAAAACCCCATTGATTTTTGAGAATATCCCTAAACAAAAATTCGTTAGCTGATGCTGGAATACCGTTCAAATCATTGAAGCTGCTCATAAATGTGCGAGCACCGGCATCCACAGCCGCTTTGAAAGGTGGTAACACAACATTGTACAAGGTAGAGTTCCCAATATCCACTGTGTTGTATTCACGTCCCGCTTCTGAAAAACCGTAAGCCGCAAAATGCTTTGCACAGGCCGCGATGGTAAATCGGTCAGATAAATCGTTCCCTTGAAATCCGTTGACTCGGGCTGTAGCGATCCTACTACCTAGATAAGGATCCTCGCCTGCGCCTTCCATCACACGACCCCAACGGGCATCTCGTGAAATGTCCACCATAGGTGCAAATGTCCAGTTCAATCCTGCTGCGGCAGCTTCTTTGGCAGCCAGTCGTGAAGAATTCTGAATAGCCTCCAGGTCCCAACTGGCAGCCTCGGCCAGCGGTATGGGCGCCATGGTCTGGTAACCGTGAATCACATCAAAGCCAAAAATCAATGGAATACCCAAACGTGTTTCTTCCACTGCTATTTTTTGAACCGCTCTAACATTCTCGACGCCTCTCACATTAAGCATGGAACCCACCAACCCATCACGTATGTCCTGCGTTTTACTTGCAGCATCGCTCGTTTTAGAAACCGGACCAGTAAAATCCCTAAATCCAGAGTATTGATTCATTTGCCCTATTTTTTCCTTTAGGGTCATTATATTCAAAACAGAATCTACTTTTCTGTCTAACTCGTTCACAGGCATATTTTTTTCTTCTTCTACTTTTGGGGTATGACTTTGGTTCATTGATGTGTGACAAGAATAGATGGTGACCAATAAAATCAGTATCACTATTCTATTTAAATAATGTTTGAAACTCATAAGGTTTTTGGTTTGATGGATTTTAATGGCTGTGGATGGACGTTCAGAATCTACCTAGAATCACAAAGATCTAGATTTAGAATTGTAAAAACGAATCACAGCTTCCTAAAGCTGTGGAATTGTGGTTAGACCAATGGATGTAAGAGAATTTTGGGGTAGTTCGCTTTCGCGAAAGCGATATTATTGATTTTTTATCGAATTACAATCGATCACAATCGATCACAATTGATCATTCTAAAACGGAGTCAAATAAAAAAATGGATTGTCTTTTCAAACAATCCATTTCTTGAGTCAAGAATTAAATTACTACTTCTTAATCAACTTAATAGTCGTACTTCCTGCGGAAGTATTGAGCTTAGCAAAATAGATACCATTGGATAAAGCAGAATTGTTAATAGATAAAGAATTACCATTCACAGTCTGGCTAGACACTTTGTTACCAAGTGTAGAGTATAAATCTACAGATTGAATAGTTACATCGTTACCTACAATATTCCAAACATCACTAGACGGATTAGGATATACTCTAATTTTAGATAAGTCCACATTTTCTGTACTAGCCGTTGCCTGCTTATACAAATAAACATTATCAAGATAAATGGTGCGAGCCTGAGGTTCTGCGCCTACCACTGTCAATACAAATTGACGCAACGCGTTACGTGGAGCACCGGCTGGAAGGGCTACATCGTAAGAAACCCATTCGCCAAGAGTTGTAACAGGATTATTTAGATCGATAGCAGATGTTTCACCATTGTTCCCATCATGATTAGATAACTTTGGATTTGCTACTAAGCCGGTGGCAAAGTCGGTTTGAATCCAATAATCCATGTGAAAATTTGTCATTTCTGAATTGTCTACAACAGTTCCCCAGTCAGTAAATAAAAATTGTCTATCAGATGGTTGTGTCGTAATTTTTAAAGTGTTGTTACCCTGGATAGATACCTCTTCAATATTTTGAGTTCCCACGTCAAAAGCTCCAAAAACTACATCTGGTTGATTTGTATATGCATCACTGAAAATAGAAAAATAATCTGCGCTATTTCTCGCTGGAGGATTTGGGGCAGCAACCTCTGGTGCTGGAGCAGGTTCATTAGTACCCTCATTTTTTGTCAGAGTAACATTATCAATTACTACGACTCCTACATCAGCACCCATATCAAAAATCACTCTACAATTAGCATCACCAAAATTTGAAGCCAAAAGAGTTAAACTATAACTAGTATTTGCGGTAGTTAAACTTACGGACTTCACATCAGCATTAAAAGGTGCTGCATTTTGTCCTATACCAGCTAGCATGGTTCGGTTACGATCTGACGATGCATCAAAGGTCATTGTGTAAGTCGCTCCTTGTTCAATCGTTAGAACCTGACTTAAATTAACAGTAAATGCTTGACCAGCCGTAGCTACATTTGCAAAGTTAAAACTGTTACCATTGTCCGTTTGAAGATTTGCGGCATTACCTGTCCATGGCGCAATACTTCCAGATTCAAAATCTCCATTAACAACCAAATTGGTTTGCGCTTGCAGAAACAAAGTTGTTAAGCTTAAAATAAATAATAAAGTAATTTTTTCATGTTAATATGTTTAAATTATTAATGAGTAATTGTTATAAATCTAATTACAACTATCTTAAAATAAGAATTTCATAATGCTACAAAAAACATACAATCATAATTTTTCCAAAACATAAGGAAAATCAGCTAATACGTTCGTTTATAAGGTTATCTAGCTACAAGCTAATCGATATTATCGACTGATGATGTAGTAATGTTGTATAGTTCATTAACAATTTGACGGTCCAAGACCTTTACTAAAACGTTTGAGTCTATATTAATTTTGAGGTTTTTGGTGACTAGAACTTTAAGTTCTCATGCTTATCCCAAAGTCCCCAATAGGCACCTACTTCTCCTTCATCACCTTTTTTCCAGGATTCATCAAATGATGAGAAATAAAATACATCAATGTTGTTTTCGTCAGACCAGCGTTGCGTATCAATAAAATATTTCATCGCATTAACCTCAGACGGATGAGCTCCTTTTAGACTTTCACCTCGGCTGGGCCATCCTGTTTCAGTTACGATAACAGGTTTTCCCTGACAAACAGAAGTTACCTGGTGGTACATATTATTCATGTGTCCCAAAGAGTATTCTATAGGAGTACCTTCCCAGAACGGATAGCAGTTGGTCAGTATGACATCTGAGTTTTGAACCAATTCTGGATGTACTACAAACTCATAATAGGCGTCCACATAACCTACTGGAATATCTGGCAGCGCATCTTTTACTCTTTTCATATAATCCAACAGTTGCTGCAAAGTGAGGTCGTTGCGGTATAACACCTCATTTCCTACCGCTGCAATATCGATATGACCATTTTTGCCTAAATCGATAAGTGCCTCGATCTCTTGCTCGTTCTTTTCTAAATCATCGCTAAGCCATGCACCAACGAGCGTTTTCAAACCTTGTTCATGGGCAATCTGTGATACGTAGTCATTTCCTTCTATACAAGAAAACGATCTGATCCATTTGACATGTGGCTTTAGGATTTTTATGCGTCGTTCTACCTGTTCTCTGGTGATATGATCTCCAGGTTCTTGACCATCTTCATACATGCTAAAGCAAATCCCGTGCATTCCTCGATTTAACGTATCACGCCATAGCTGTTTTAGACTCTCTTCATTAAAACAATCTACATTGATTCCTGTGGTCTCCGTAAAGTTCTTGCTGTTCCCTTTTACGAATTGTTCTTCTCTAAATGACATGTCAATATTTTAAGTTTTCGTTTTTATCCCAAATTCCCCAACGTGCACCTACTTCTCCTTCTTGACGCGCTTTCCATGATTCGTCAAAGGAAGAAAAGTAGAAGGTTTCAACATCTTTTTGTGAAGACCAGTTATTGACGTTGATAAAATATCTCATCGCATTTTCCTTAGAAGGGACTGCGTCTTGATTTTCCTTTCCTTGATTAGGCCATCCTGTTTCTGAAACGATGACTTGTTTCCCTTGGGAAACTTCCAAAACCGCACTATACATCCCATCCAGATAAGCTGTGGATTTGTCGATGTGACAACCTTCCCAGAACGGATAACAGTTGGCCAGTATGACATCAACTTCATCAATGAGTTCTGGATTCTCAACAAATTGATAATAAGCATCTACGTATCCAACTTTTAAATTAGGCAACTCTGCCTTGACACGTCGTATGTATTCAATAAGTTCAGTTACAGATAAGTCTTCTCTTAACAATACCTCATTACCTACAACAGCAATATCGACCATACCGCTTTTGGCTTGTTTCAACAAACCAGCGATCTCCAGTTCATTGCGATCTCTATCATTGCTGATCCAGGCTCCAGCGATACTTTTGATTCCTTTGGATCTTGCAGAAACCGGAATGAGTTCATTACCATCGGTACACGAGAATGATCTCACCCATTTTGTATAAGGCTGGATAACTTCCATCCTACCATCAATTTGGGTTCCTGTGAGTTGGTCACCTATATTCTGTCCTTCCAGATAGGGACTAAAACACAAACCGTGAACTCCCGCATTTAAAGTTTGATGAAATCGAGCTGCCAAGTCATCATCAGATAATTCAGACTCCACATCGGTTGGATAATTTGCCTCGCTATTGATGGCGATTAATGATTTGAGCTTGTTAAGTGCATAGAAGGATGATGTAGGTCTAATAGCTTTTCTCATTCTTCGTTTGGCAAGTTCTGCACTAATGACGTGAGATTTCTGCTCAGTTAATTCATATTTACGCATGATCCACATGGCACCTAATGTTCCAGCAATAGGCAAACCAGAATAGAACAATCTAATTCCTGTAACGGATGCTTCTGTATTTTCAGCATCAGGAACGAAGCCTACTAAAGTCATTATGGCTCCAGTTAATAAACCTGCGATCGCAAATCCAAATTTCACCATCCACCAATAGATTGCACCAAAAACTCCTTCTCGACGCTTTCCAGTGTTGAGCTCATCCACATCAATAACATCAGAAGTCATGGACATCATCAGTGTAAATAAACTACCTATACCAAAAGAGAAAAATGGTAGTGCAAACAAGAATAGATAAGGCTTTCCAGGCACAAATAAGAACCATAGCATGATGTAGCCTAGAATTGAAATTCCCTGAGATACTAAAAAGGCTTTCTTCTTACCTAGTTTTTTGGACATTCTTGCCACTATCGGAATTACCAAGAAGGTTGTTACCAACGCACCTATACTGCCCAAAAGCGTAGGCCATATTCCAGCAGCTGCGGCATCACCTGCAAACAAATAGTAGACGACTATAAAGAATGAAAAACCAGCTACCGTGTTAAAAGCGTTGAATATCAGAAATGTAGCATAACACAACCTTTTAAAGTCGTCAATTTTAAAGGCCTCTTTAAAATTCTCCACAATTTCCTTTAAACTACCACCAACTGTTTTAAGCGTTAATGGCGCCAGGCTATCATCATCTTTAGTGGATTTACTGTCTACAAAAAATGCTGGAATCATTGCCAAAATCGCACAAATCACAGCCACCCATATAGCTATGGTACGTGTTGCGACAGCGGCGTTTTCAAACCAATCTGGATCGTACATGATCACCCAAAACCATGGTGCAATCACCCAAGCCCATTGCCCTATCCATTGAGCCACAGCCATGATATCTGTTCGCTCGTGAAAATCATCGCTCATCTCATAACCCATCGCCACATAAGGCACGCTAAAAACCGTTAAACCCAAATAAAAGACCAGCGACCATAGCAGGAAATAGGTAAAATTATAACTCAAGCTATCCACTTCATACAACTGCCACATCATGGAAAAGGAGATTCCCATTACTATGGCACCAATAAAAACATACTGCCTACGTCTACCCCAAACTGACCTTGTATTATCAGAAATGAATCCCATAATGGGATCTGTAATGGAATCAAAAACGCGTGGTAAAAAGAACAAGATTCCCCACATCCAGGTAGGGAAACCCAAGTTTTGAACCAATACTACCATGAATATTCCCAGCGCAGCTGGAAACATTTGATTGGCCAGCATCCCTAAACCAAAGGCTACCTTCTGACCGAAATGAACTTTGTTTTTTGCAGTGGACATAATGTGATGGTTTAAGTTAGTTGTTTGGTAGGACTACGGTCTGTAAGCTTTGTGGGCCTAGCTTGATGTTGATCTCGCTTTCGCGAAAGCGTAATGTATAATCCTTCTGCTCCATTCCTTCATTGAAAATGACGAATGCAATGCTTCCGTCAGGATTCTTGGCTGCCGTAGCAACGAGATCCTTATCTGGATTATCTACCTCTATCATTTGCGCACCTGGCCTGATAAATTTGCTGAAGTGAGCCATCGTGTAATATAAAGGCGTGAAATAGACCTCATCTGCATCTGGATCTACAATAACAGGTGCTACACACCAGTTCTCAAACCAGTTGGGACCACCTTGCCTATCCAGCACCATGTTCCAGTCTACCCATCCATCTACCCAGTTGTTGAGACAACCTATAATGTCGCGCGCATAGCGGTTAACCGGCGCATATTTGGGATGCAAATATTTTTGCTCTTCACTGGCCCAGTCCCAACCCCAATCCGTGGCTTCCTTGGACCAATACCATGCGTCATCTCTCCAGTGCGGGATTTCAGAATCCACACAACCTTCTGTTTCAATCAAATACTTATCTGGTGCCTTGTTATGCGCATATTGTAATTCTTCTGGAAAAACTTCATAAGTACTTTCATACCAGTGGATCGCCGTACCGTCAAAATATTTAGAAGTTTCTTCATTTTCATACATCACATCTACCCATTCTCTTAATCCAGCTCTATTCTGATCGTATCCTAATATGATCTTATCACCATAACCATCGGCTTCAAGTTTAGGTCCCAAGTGAAACTGAACAAAATCTGTCATTTCCTTAGGTGTAAAATGCATGCTTTCCCAGTTGTTCCCGTTGCCGTGTGGTTCATTCTCTACCGTAAATCCCCAGATGGGAATACCTTCTGCCTCGTAGGCATCGATGTATTTTGAAAAGAAAAGAGCCCATGTGTCGTAGTATTTAGGCAATAAACTGCCGCCTACCCATGCGTTGTTGTCTTTCATCCATGGCGCTGCGGTCCATGGTGAGGCAAATATTTTGAAACCATCTTGTGAGGCTGCCATGGCATCCTTGATCATGGGAATTAAATCGTCACGATCTTCCTCAATCGTAAAGTGTTCCAATTCCATATCATCCTCTACTGGTGAGTATGAATATTGATCCAACGAGAAATCGCAACTGTTCATGTGCGTGCGCGTTAGCGAGTAATTGGCTCCTTCTCGAGAGAAGTAGGCGTCGATAATCGTGTCCCGATTTTTTTTACTCAATCGATTGAGTAAATAGGCCGAAGATTCAGTAAAAGCGCCGCCAAATCCAGTAATGGTTTGATAGGTTTTTTGGTCGTCAATAGTTATGATGCGGTCGCTCTTAGAATCCTGCGACGCTTCTATTTTAGCAAGCTGATTTCCAGCTGCAGAGGTCTCGTAGATCTCCACATTTAGGGCAGCATCTGATTCTTTGGTTTCTTTACAACTCATCAATGTCATTATAAAAATGGCTGACCATATTCCTTTTGATCTGTATATCCATTTATTCATAGCCTTTAAAATTTAGTCGCACTGGCGGCAGTTTAACGTGGCCCAGTAATTTTTTCTCGTCACCATCAAAACTTTTGGTAATCGCATGACCATTTCTGGTAAGTCCTTCAAACGTTCCTTCATCCACCAGATTCCACATCGCATATTTTGCCTCACCATCGATATTGAAAAGACCAAAATGATTCTCTGACCCTTGAGGATTTCCAGCATCCTTCCATTGTTCATCAAAGGCCTCAAAATAAAAACAGGAAATATTGTTTGATGTGGTCCATTCTCTCATCAAGTGATAATAACGACCTGACTTGTACTGATCTGCCGCGTGGGAACCTTCATCACCATAAAGATCGTTGGCATAGGTCGCCCAGCCTGTTTCTCCTATATGTATAGGCTTATTAACGCCTAGCGATGTCATGTATGCTTGAACACTGTTGTATTGATCCTTGGCATAATTGACCGACCTGATCATTGCATTTTCAACTTTTTGCTTTTTGGACAACAGCATGTTTTTAGGAGAAACTCCCCAAAACACAGGATTGTAATGAGTATCGTGCATGGGATAGGTATGCATGGAAATATAATCCACAGCCTTAATAAGCTCTTCTAGTTCTGGTACATGATATAGGTCCTCGCCGCCGCCCCAAGAGGCAAAATTATCTGAACTGGTGATCCATAGATCCTTAGGCAGTTCTCCTTTGGCTTTGAGATTTTGCAAGTGATTGACCCATTTAAGGATGACCGCTGGCTGTACATAATAACTGGTAGCCCATTTGACCATGGCCTCGTTACCTACCGCAATGATCTTGATGATTTCAGGATATTCCTTAGCTAGCGCGACAGCCCGATCAATTTCGGCAGCGTTAAGCTCACTCTCTACATTATGGTCAGGTGCCTTATCCGTCCAGGCGTTCTTACAATCAATCCATGCTCCCAACATCACATACATTTCAAAACCAGGTTGTTCCTGCTTGAGTTGTGCGATGGCCTTAACCACATTTGTGGCGTGCGGCAACTGCATATTGTAGGTGCGTAAAATTCTAACGCCCATAGCAGATAGAATTTTCAAATCATCTTTGAGCTGCGGTATGGTAGGCTGTATGGTACGCGTGGTATCGCGATAGCCACCATAGGAAATCGCTAGGTATTCTGGATTTGATAGGATATCACTTGCTGTCATTGACTTCTCTTCTGTTACTGGTATTTGATTTGGAGCCACATCCTTACAACCCATTGCGAGCAGCAACAGCATTGCGATCATTGATGTGATTCTTGTTCTCATACCTCAATGGTTGTGAAGATGATTTTTTATTTCGCTTTCGCGAAAGCGAACTCATTCACAATCCCTTTTTATTTATCAATAAATACCTCTATGTTGTCGATCTCATCTGTGCGTTTGAACAATTGATGGCTTGTAGCAAGATCCAGCTTCAAGTCTTCAAACTGCTTTGTTTTGCCATCCTTGAAGGTAACTTTGACGTGTTTCTTATCGCTCAAAGTGTACACTACGGGCACCTGACAATAGGTGAAGGCCAGCGATCCTGAATTGATCTGGATGGTTTGTTTATTCTTGTGCAGATCTACATATTCAAAATCATGCACCGATTTCAAAAATTCCTGCTTGCGCAATAAACTAGGCTTGAAATTCAAGATGCCGTTTTTCACAACCAATCCCAGTTCGCCAAAACGGCTTAAGATATCTTCTTTCACCTGACCAGTCATTCCTGGTTGCTGCGCACCCTTTGTAGCAGGTGTGTGAGAATAAGGGTCTGTAGGTACTGCACCATAAAGTTTAGGCGACTTATGTGAACCTATTCCTGCCTGGATCTCGTAATAGTGATCCAACATATTACCTACAATTTCATCACTCGCGCCGCTGCTGATAGCATCAAGACAGCACTCCTGAACGGCCAATAATAGTTTTGAAACCATGTGCCAATAGATAGAACCCAAACCTTCATAACCGAAGAACGTACCTGATCTACCTGTAAAGGCTTTGTGGTTGAATACTGCTTCAAAGGTTTTTTCCAATTGCTGCTGTTCCTTTTCAATCAAGCTACCATAAACAGATTGTGGAAGTTGTTTCAAGGCAGCCTTTAAACTATTGGCATTATTGAAATTAGCATTGAAATGGTAATCGCCATGATTGTCTTGTACGACCACTTTTTGATTGCCATCCTTTAATAATTGTTGCAGTAGCTGTGACTGTTGGACATGATCTTTTGGAATGATATTCTTCTCCTCAAAACCAGGCAACTGCTTGTTGGGATATAAAATGTAACTGTATTGGTCTTCTCTAAAAAGGGCGCTGGACTTGAGGCCATCCATAACCGATAATGCCTGAGTTGGGTTAAGGTAACCAGAACTTAAAACAGCCACTTGGCCTTCCAGCATTTCAGATAAATAGGAAATACTGATGTCGCCATTGTCCTCAATGGTCATTAGGTTGTATGCGTGATACATACCATCTTGACGCAAGTTGGCATCAATACTATGATCTAGATAGTCCAAGGAAACAGTGACAAAATCCAACAGGTCCTGTTTTGAGACGCTTTTTTTCACGCCAGAGAAATTCTGGCAGTAAATTTTTGTTCTATAATCACTGGCCGGTTGTGCCACACCATCCAGTATCAAACGACGCTGGTGATCATCGATGGAACCACTAATGACATCTTTATGATCACTCAAGGTCTTGTGAACCGCATTGAAAAACTCATACAACTCAACAGATATTGAAGAATCTTCAAAATCTGAATCTGTGATGAATTCCTTGAAGTAATTCAGGAATCTTCTTAAGTAATACAAAGTCACCATGGAAACACCATTTCCTACTAGGGCATTGTTGGCATCATTCCATTCAGGTCGCTGTGTGTTCAACCAGATACCACCTTCTGGGATGAAATTGGAAACTTTGGCCAGTGTGGTTACCAATAGTTTTTCCAATAAGTTAACACGGTAGATTTCACCAGATTGATTCTTGAGCAAGGCGCCATCAGCGCCTAGGTGGTTGCGTCGTTCCTCTATGGTTTCCTGTAGGTCGTAATCAAAGTCTATGGTATCCTTAGGATTCTTTTTGATATCTGCATAGCTCTTGATTTTATATGGAACGTTAGCATAAACAAAAATATCTTCATTAAGGAAACCTTCTAATTTCTCTGGATAATAGGATTTAATAAACTCAAGGAATTTGAGCAAATAAATAATCTGGTGGTCACCCCAATATCCTATATAACTCCATGGATCATCCTCTTCAATGACTTCCCAGTCAAAACCGCCTTTAGTGACCCTGTAAGGATTGTACCCATCGAGCGTTGTCGCGTTTAGAAACTTGTGGATCATTCCTTCAATAAATTCAGGATAGGAATGTGCTAGGGCTTCCCAGTTTTGAAAGATGTCGCGCCAGTTTCCCTCGTAATCCAGAATTTTTGAACCATCTACCTCACTGCGCGTATTGATGGAGAACTTATTCCAAGGACGACTAGGGTCGCCATGTCTACGGCTAAATTTAAGTGGCAGATATTCTATCGCCAGACGTTTGAAATCTGGATTATCGTGAGCATTTGCAATCTCAATAAGCTCCTGCTGATTGAAATCTGATGAAAGGTGTTCCAACCATGGCTGCGCTTCTTTGAAAACCTGAGCATTGGCTGCTTGCAGGTACTCTAAAAAATCTTCCTTTTCAACAGTGTAGTTGTCGTCAAAAATACCACCACGCATGATGTTGAACATGGTATTTGAAAAGTGACGATTGTTAGTCAAAGGATCTGCGGTGCATTGCAATCCATCAGATGCTGCTACCAGCGCATTTAATTTTTGGGATCCCAATTCGATATCATCGTTGATCTTTTGAATCAAGTCTTTATCATCTTTGATCTGTGCAGAAATTTCGTTGATGGTAACGATGTTCTGATTGACATCAGCTAGGTAATACCATTCCTTTTTGTCTCCTGCCGCGATGGTCATTTCTGAAACCGTGAAATAGGCGCCTTTTTCTGCCTTCACATCTGTTTCTGGAGTTACTTGGTGGCCCTTTCTGAATGGATCCAATTGCAATGTTGAAATGAGGTAGGTAGGATTTTCAAGACCTAGTGACCAGGCAATATTTGCTTTGAGTGCCTCGCTAGGCTCTGCCTTATCGACGATTACAGCACTTAACGCAATAATGCCTATTCCAGTGTCTTCCTTTAATTCTGTTCTTTTGTAGGCATCAACTAAGTTACTGGATGCTTTTTGAAGGTCTTCACCAACGGTCGCCGGCAGTATATTCTGCAATCCATCTAGTACGGTTAGATTCACTTTTTGATCGCCACTGTTGATCAATTGCGATCTCTTGACAAAGCCATATTGATCACTTGAGTTCCAGTGATATCGATAGGTTAATTGTAAGTCTTCATTGATCTCTTCAAAAATGAGTTTGTTCCCGTAAACATTTTTATAAAGATTTCGTGTGATGGCATAAATACCCGTGTACCTATTGGAGAACGGCTCCCAAAGCTGGTCGCGATCGCTGGTATGCACTCTTATGATGGTTTTGCTTCCCGTAATATCAAAGGACTCTGTAATCTTATCGTCCGTATAATAGGGAAACAATGCTGAGTCACTATTCTTGCGACCTGCAGTAAGCCCACCATTACTGGAGATGAACATCCAGTGGTTGGAATCGCTAACGATGCTCATGAAAAATGGGCGCATCGCGTCGTGGTTACTTATCTTATAATAGGTTTCGCCTTGGAAATCTACCAGTTCTCCCTTCACTCCGTGATTTGGGAAAGTGGCTTTTTGTTCTCCTAGATAGGTTTTGTTTTCGGTCATTTCTTTGGTCAGATTCTACTTTCTTACTTGTTTAATTGGTCTGTATGAAGCACATGGAATATGGAAATGTTACGCTTTCGCGAAAGCGTATTCCCTCAAAATCTCATGAACTAGAATTATTTCTTACTCGTAAACCCTCACATAATCCACAAATAGAGTTTGCGGAAGCACGGTGTTTTCATTGGGTGCGCCTACAAAGGAGCCGCCTACAGCAAGGTTGATCAACATATAAAATTCATTGTTGTTGAAAACCCACTCGCCATCGACATCGTCTGGAGTGATTTGATTGTAAAGCACATCATCCACATAATAGTTGATGTAGTTAGGTCCCCATTCTATTCCAAAAATGTGGAAATCTGTATCAAACCTATCATTGGTAAGCATGTAGGATTTTGATTGCGCATTGCCACCAGAATATCCTGGTCCGTGAACGCTTCCCAAAACTTCAGTAGGATTCTGACCGCGATACTCCATAATGTCGATCTCGCCCAATTGTGGCCAGACCAGTGTACCATTCTGATCATCGCCCAGCATCCAGAATGCCGGCCAGATTCCCTGGCTGTAGGGCAGCTTCATTCTCGCTTCAAAGCGACCATATTTCTTTTGGAATTTATTTTCAGTCAGAATTCTAGCTGACGTGTATTGGGATCCTTGAAAGTTTTCTCTGATCGCAGTGATCTTTAACATACCATCTTCCACCACAATGTTTTCTGGTCGGTCGGTATAAAATTGGAGTTCATTGTTTCCCCAACCTACCAGTCCACGTGCCGTACCATCGCCTAGATCGTAACTCCATAAGTTAGGATCTGGAGCACCGTCCACATCAAACTCCTCTGCAAGGACTAATTTATTCAAAGTGGTCACCGTCTGCTTTTCATCATTCTCACAGCTTACAATTGTGCAAATCAAAAAGATCGGAACTATACTGTTAAGTTTTAATTTTAACTGCTTTATAAATGGCGTATTCATATTTCTTATTTTAAGGTTATCAAATTTGATTTTACTGATTATAGAAATAGACATTATCTACCCAGATATTTGATATTGTATTGTCAGAAATAAAGAAAACCTGCCCTAACCTAGATCGATTATTAAACCCGCTAAAACTTGATAGCGGTATATCAATACTAGCCCAACCGTCATCATCAACGTTTCTTAACATCGCAGCTGAAATGGTAAAAGAGCTACCAGATACCTGGCCGCTTCCTGTTCCAGTTTCCAATTCTATTCGAATAAAGTCCCCATTATTAACTGTTTCTCTCACGTTAATATCTACATGAAAAGTGGTTCGTGAGCTGACATCTACATTAGGAACCGTTTCATACATTCCTATACTCACAAAGTTTAATTGCGTATAATTGATAATATTGTCTAAGGAGCCATCTGCAAAAGGAGCCTGTATATCAACATTATTTGGGTCAGATCCGGCGCCGCCTTGTGTGGTTTGAAAGGGTGCAAAAAAACCATTATAGTGTCTCACTGGTACGTTTTCGTAAGCGTCGCTAAATAATGAAGTGACGTTTGAGGCAGGCCTGGTAGGTACGGGAGCATGTGGAAATGCTCCTACAGACTCTATGTTTAGTGATCCAGTAGCGTCAACCCCATTTAATGAGGCCGTGATTATTGCTGTTCCTGCACTAACGACTGTAACCCGACCTTGTTCGTCAACAGCAGCTACGGAAGGATCTGAAGATCTAAAATCGAAATAGGCAGGTGCGGGAATCACGGTAACATCTTGTCCGTTTGCTGTATTGAAAGTTTGTCCCAAACCGTCAATTGTCAATGAGGAACTAATAAAAGATTGTTGTGCTAGATCTTGACCATTCAAAATTGACGGCCTAGGTTGAGCTACTGTTCCTAATTTTTCAAACTGTACATTATCAAGCCAGAACGTATAACCGTCACCATCTTCTGGACCTTCTGAATACCATAGCAATCCAGATTCTTGAGTAAGTACAGAAGGGTCTGGAATAGGGATAACGTATTTTCTCCAATTTGTAGTCAGTCTAAGATTCAGGCGAGTCACTAAGTATCTTGCCTCTCCAAAATCTTGACCAAAACCAATTTCATTTATGGTACCAGCCGTTGTAGCCTTGGCATAGAATGTAAGTGCGTCATATTTAGTTAGATTTCTTCCACCATTCAAGTCTGGAAAAATAGCACCTGCAAAGGCACCATCAGGATCACCGACGTTAGGCACATCAAATCGCATGGATGCAGAACCTTCAAAGACCGTTTCAGTATCGACTGTAAAAGCATCTTGCTTTGAACCACCAAAAGGTAAATATTCAAGTCCAGAGCTAAAGCTATCAATAAAAACGTCTGGATTATCTGAGAACAACGCTTCTACAGCATCGTCTGAAATTTCACGTTCACAACCTATCAAAACAGCTGCGGCCACGCCCAGAAGTGCTAGGCTTTTCCAAATTATATTATATCTCTTTTTCATCATTGCTATATTATTTTCCAATATTGATATGAACGTAAGTTCTTATTTCCCATTCGGATCCATTAGGGAATCCTACAGGGCTGATGGTTGGCTGGTCGGCAAATTCGGCAGCATTATTGGGGCTGTATCTAGGTGAGAATTGATCCAAAGATCTCCAGGTACCTCTTATACCCATTACTGTGCTTGGTAAAATGAACCAATCCGGTTTACCAATTGAATATGAAAGATCTAACATCAATTGCAGTGGGAATGTTAGGTTGAAGTCTCTGTGATAATCATAAGGACCCCAATCATTAAACTTAACTTCTGAAACCAATTTCATTTTATTGTACACCAATCTTACATCACCACCATATCGATAGATTAGTCTTTCACTATCTCCATTAGGTTGGGACTTACCGTAGTATAGGTTACCAATTAATGCCAATTCTGGCGAAATCTTAGAAACAATTCTACTATTTGCTTCCCATAAGTCTTCAGCAGGAACTGAATCTGGGAAAGGAAAAAATTCTCTATTGGCATTAAAACCAATGTGGGCATCCTGCTTCGTTGGTAAATGCCAGAAAACAAATCCGGCACTAAATGCAAGCGGAGCGTCTTCAGATCTATCATTGTCCCATTCATAAAACCATGTACCGGGAGTCGGGTCGAACGTCAGCAACAATTCTCCAGCGGTAGTTTCCCGGTTAGCTCTTACGGCAAATGGATCATCAATAACATTTCTCAACCTTGCGGGTGCTCCAGCATCACTAGGAATCGCCTCCACTAATGGTTTTTGGTATAAGAAATTGGGTGCTATTTGCCAATCACCTAAAGAATAAGTAAATCCAGTTAGAAAATTAGACATATTACCACTACCGATATCTCTCAGCCTCCAACCAGTAAATGTTTGGGTTTGATCTGCACCACCTTGAGCTACCAAACCATTGATACCACCTTGTGCATACCAATTGATTTTACCGCCTTGGTATGTGATTTTGGCTTTTCCACCCCAATTGTCGCTTGACTTGACTCTATCTTGAAAAACAGTATAGTTTCCAGGACTACCTGCAACATCTTGATAGGTAGTTCCATTAAGAGGACTTCCAGCCCAAATACCACCTAAAGTAAATCCAAATTTACCAATCTCCTTTTCTAAAACGATGGTAGCTCTTTCTGTAGGGAATGGAGGAATGATACCACTACGTAATTGATTTGGATTTAATTCCCTACGACCATCATCTCCTAAAATTATTTCAGTTTCAACATCTCGATGGTAGATTCCAGTAACATCTACTCCAGCTATGTTTCTACGGTACTTGAAGAGAGCGGTTGGGTTGGCACCCCACCAAAGTTGCGGACCAAAAGCTGCTTTTGCGCCATCTAATACTCCTTTACCATCGATTTCAGCTCCTAAAATTTCACCGCCGTAAATATCTAAGTTAGGTCCATAATTTGCTTCTGGATACAACCCGAAGAAGTCACCTTCATAACCCCAATGATAATGTCCGGTCCTGTAGAAACCACGTAAATCAAAGTCTTTAGCGTTCCATTCAAACTCTGCATCATAAACATTCACACGATTCACATCGTCAATGATAACACGCTGATTATTCTGATCCAAGGAGACAACAGGTCTTGCTCTATTCTCGTAAAATATTTCGTTGATAGGATTTTGCGCCACTTTGCCAATGACGTTGAAGTTGACATTAGCACGCATATTAGCAGCTGGCTTTCCTTCTATACCTATAAAATAAGATTGCATGTGATCAAAGCCCAATTCGTCTGGAAAGGCGTTGGAATCTGGATCTGCTGTCTCTGGAGTGGTGATCAAGGATCCACCAGTAGTAAAAGTGGTAAATCTGGCACTAAGGTTACTGATTGCTAATTTTGGCCCACTACCGCCGCCACCCAAAGCAGCTGCATCACCACGACCACGTAGCACCGCATCCATCAGACTAATGCTGTCAAAGTAATTCTTCATACTTTCTAAAGTCATATTGCTAGCATATGGGTTAAGTTGATGAACTTCTTTTAAGGTGTAGTAGGCCGCTCGCGGATACAAATCATAAAGACCTCGTTCATTTGAAAATCCTTTGGCACAAATCCCAAACCATTCTTCATTCATGTTTTTGGTAGTACCATCGGTATCTAAGGTATAACCACCACTCAACCAACTTGCTTCTGTATTATGAATGTCGAGATCTTTGGTTTGTCCACGTTTCCACCAACCGTCACTAAATTGAAAAGTGAATCCTCCTAAGGAGTTTTCAGCTTTTCCTAATCCAGCAACGTTCTCGTAAATCTCCTTCCAATTATTCAGCATATAGTACGCCTGCATTTTTTGATCTTCACGGTTGTCCAATGCGTTAAAGGCATCTGCACCAAACTCTGAAAACATGATGGGTTTACCTAATTCATTTTTCACCCTTTCAAAAGCGTCACTAAAAGAAACACCACGATACATGTTGGTTGCATAAATATCAATATCTGTACAGTATTCAGCTACTAGATCCAAGTATAAAAGGTCTCCATTACAGATTGCCACTGGATGCTTTGTATCAAGTTTTTTCATCTCAACAACAGCCTCATTAAACAATTTATACATTGCTCTAGCTCTTGTGATAACTGTACCTTCTGTCTCTATAGGAATATCTTCGGTCTCTGCTCCACCCCAAGAAAGTCCATAGTTGTTTTCATTTCCTAGCATAAACATTAACAATCCAGGCGTGTCCTTAAACTCCTCAACCATAGCTTTCGTTTCCCTAAGTAGCAGCTCTTGAGTGGCTGGATCAGCATACTCTGTATTTGGGAACCAAGTGCCATTGATGGTCAATCCATATCGCCCAAAGGAATGATTGATCATGGTATATATTCCATAATTCTCATATATGAACTGCACCCATTTAGGTTGAATACCTACATAGACACGTATTGTATTCACGCCCATGTTTTTTAGCAATCCCATCTCGCTATCTAAGGCTGCCTTTATAAAGTCATCCGACTGTGCCCAGAAATTATAGGAGTAGTTCTTACCTATAGGTACGTAATCCCAGTTCATACCATTAATGATGAATGGTTTGCCGTCAACAATCAATGTCTGACCGTTAACATCGTCCATCACTGATACTTTCTGAACCTGAGAAAAACTCAGGGATATTGAAAAAATCAATAAAATGCTTAAAAAGAACTTTTTCATACGGGTCAGTTATTTAAAAATTATGTAATCCTTGATCGAAAATTTATAGAACATGATACGTCCGTCGATAAGATTTATAAATATAGCTTTAGTAAAATTTTAAGTAAAATTTAGAACCTCTACAATAAATATACAAACCCAAACAAATCATGTGATCAATAAAAATAAGATAGTTTCTTTATACTTATCTAAGAAACAGCAGTATTAAATTATCGTCTTGGTAAAAAATGATATGAAATACTGGTTTTGATGTAGTGATGTTGAGTTAGTTTTAGAAAAAATATTCCTAATTAAATCTCAACAATGTATCCAGTAAGACTATCATCTCGAGATAATCCCATTTTTTTACGCAAACGATATCGCTTAATTTCTACACTACGAGGAGAAATATTTAAAAGCGGAGCGATCTCTTTAGAAGAAAGATTGAGTCTTAAATAAACACATAGGCGCAAATCACCAGACGTCAAATTAGGATGTTTCTCCTTTATCTTTTTGAAAAAGTCTTTATCCGCATTATTGAAAGCTTCTTCAAAAGCAACCCAATCTTGTTTGCTGTTTAAACTCTTATCCAGCATCTTTTTTAATGATTTGGATTCTTGTGTGGTAGGTAGGTTATCTAACTCACCTCTCAACTGATTAAGAGTTTCGTTCTTCCTAATCATAGCCATTGTTTTAATGGCTAAATCTCTGTTTCTGGATTCAATATCAGAATTGAGTTGTTTGTTTTTTAAGTCTGCAATATCCTTTTGACTTTTTAGCAAATTAAGCTCCATTTGCTGACGTTGCTTCTCTAGATCCAGATTTCTTTTTCTATTGTAATACCATCTAAAAATGCGTCCCATTAGAAACAGAATACCTAATATTATGATCACATAAATTACGATTGCTGTTCTAGAAAAATAAAACGGCGGTTCAATTGTAAAAGAAAAAACAGCCTCATCCTCTGCAAGAGAACCGTTAACGACAGATCTTAATCTCAGTTGATAGTCTCCATGACTAAGGTTTTCAAAGAGAATGGAACCTTTCTCAAAAACATTGGACCATGAGTCACTGTCTCCATCTAAAAAATATTGATACTTAACGCTATCGAATACGTTATAATCGGTCACATGAAAAAAGAACTCAACTGCATTAGTTCTGTGATCCATACTATTGTTTTGATCAAGATCCAATAGTTTACTAGAGCCATTCCTGTTACTTATCCGCACTCTATCTATTACTACTTTTCCTTTGACCTCTTCAGTGTCCTTATTATCCCAAAGTAGATAACCCTGAGACGTTGCGATGAGATAGTTTTGGTTGGGTAATTGAATCAGGCTTTCATACCCTTTGGTTTCAGATCTTTTAAAGTGCGGTATCAAGATATTCTTAGCTTCAAACGTGTCGTTGATGGGCTCTTTGTTAATTTGAATCAATGATTGATCAGAAAACATCCAGAAGGAACCTTCATTGATTTTGATCATCTTACCAGAAGTATATCCATTGGATTCTATAAATGATGATAGCACCTCATTTTTTTTGAAACTATCAGATGTCTCGGTCTTGACATAAATACCTCGTGGTGTGGAATACAGAACGTCACCACCTAATTGAATCACATCAGAATTAATTCCAGTACCTACGGCATCTATAAGTTTATAATTTTCAACGGTGCGGAAATCGTCGCTTACATCAAGTTCATACAATCCTTTGTACTCATGTCCTACAAAAATCTGTTGACCATCTATCACCAGATCTTTAGAGCTTATGTCAAATCCTTCCAGTTTATTCCTGAGACTCCACGTGTTATTTTCTCTTTGTAAAACAAAAAGACCACTATAATTTCCCTGAAGAATAAGGTCTGTAGTTCCTTCTAGTGGTTGTACGTCCCACGTGCCTTCCTCAAAAGCAATTTGGGTGGCTATCTTTCCGTCGATGATAAAGGTTCCAAGGTTGTGACCACAGAACAAGGTTCCATCAATCTCCTTTAAACTCCATACCTGACCTTTAGTTCCTTCAATAAATTCAAACGTTTTTTGATTGGGTGGTCTAACATACAACCCTTGATTAGATCCCAGATACAGATGTTCTTTATGATAAATAGCGTCATAAATAGTTCCCAGCTTGCCTTCCCTATCTATGAAAGTTTTGAACCTTGAGGTAAGGTTGATATAATCAATACCATTATCTAGACCTGCCCATAAATTGTCATCTGCGTCTACAAATACAGATAAAACGGTATTGTTTGACAGTCCATTGGATTGATTTATTTGATAGTCCACCACACCAGCACCATCCATGACTAACAAACCGTTGGATATGGTTCCTACAGCAAAACCATCACCTTCAATGGCCACTGCGGAATAAACCGTGACCGGCCTGAAAAATTGATTGGTCGAGATAAGTTCCAGAGAATCATTCTCAAATATATAAAGGGAATTTGCGGCAGTAACAAGCTTGATTCCTCGATCACTATCTCGCATACCTATGACGTTACCATCTATCAAATCCTGTTTAATGATGAGCTGCGGTTGACCGCTAACAATCTGATAAAGGCCTTGCCCAGTTACATGAAAGTAGATCCCATTCCCAACTTTGAAGATTTTGGTGAGTCCTTGTTTTTCTACGACAGTTTGAACCGTTTTATCTTCTGGATTATAGGCATAAATACGACTTAAGGACTGTATCAAAACGATAGATTCACTAGAAATGATGTCCCAGAATTGCTCATCTTCCAAGATGGAAACGTTGAGGGAATCAACCATGGATGTATAAGTCAGTGTCCCATCGTTTTGTCGCTCCCAGTAACCAAAATCCATGTAAGATCCTGTATAGACACGATCTTCATGCCACTCAACAGACCGCATAATGCTCTCGTTAGGTGTAGGATATAGATACCAATGTTCTCCATTGTACTCTAACAGTCCTTGATTGTTCGCGAAAAACAAATTTCGGTCCTCAGACTGTGCGATCTTCCAATTTTGATTTTCGGCGCCGTAGGTTGCTGGTGAAAAGTTGCGCACCGGTGGCAACTCTTGCGCCTGCACCAAGAGAAAACTAAAGAAAAAGCTAGCAATAAATAGAAATACCTTCAAGCAAGAGTTTTGCCTAAAGCTAAGATAAATCTCAATAATTTTAGGGAATTAGATTACTCTACTGGTTAAATCCGCGCAGTTTGATCGCCGTCAAGACCTTTTTAGTATAAAGTGGGAAATCAGCGTTCTGAATCCAGCTATAATAACCTGGCTCGTTTTCAAGCACATCCACGACACGTTTGCCTTTGTGCTTACCAAAGTTAAAGCACTCCTCACCTTTCTCGTTATAAGCTAACATACCTGCAAAATCCACAGGTTTGCGTCTGGTAGAAAATTCTGCTAGGGATTTCATGTCATTATCAAGCTCTGGATAACGTTCCAACTGGCCCTTGAGCACCTCATAGGTCGCGATGGTATCTGCCTCTGCGCTGTGCGCGTCAGTGAGGTCCTTATCACAATAGAATTTATAGGCCGCCACTAGTGTGCGCTGTTCCATTTTGTGGAAGATATTCTGCACATCGATCGCATTTCTATTGCCCATATCAAAATCCACATCGGCACGTAACATTTCCTCGGCTAACAATGGGATATCAAAACGGTTGGAGTTGAACCCAGCCAGATCAGAATCCTTTATAATGTTATTGATCTCGCGGGCAAGCTCTTTAAAAGTGGGCTCATTAGCCACCATATCATCTGTAATACCATGGACTGCGGTGGTTTCTGCTGGAATTGGGACTGTTGGATTAACCCTGTAGGTATACGTCTTTTCACTACCATCAGGAAATACCTTGTGTATGGAAATCTCAACAATTCTATCCTTGGAAATATTGGTTCCAGTGGTTTCCAGATCAAAAAAACAGATGGGACGATGTAGGTTGAGCTTCATGGGTATTGGTTATTTAAAATGGATTCAGGTCAGTATTTGACGTTGAGGATGTTTTGATGTTTCGCTTTCGCGAAAGCGAACTTAACTAAAGCCAGTAACTTATTTACCCTCAATTTTATACTTTTACAAAGATAGCTGGTCAAAACAGGATAAGCCTTACTTCCATCGATAAGAAACACTATGAAATATTCTTTACTACTTCTTCTCTTCCTTACGGCACAGCTTTGCGTGGCACAAGTCGTCATCACCACCGGTAAAAAGTCAGAGCAACAACCTGAAAATCTAGAAGTTCTTGTCGCTAATTCCAATGCTTCGGTTTTACAACCCATAGGCCAGCAAGGCACCAGTTCTGGTCTGATATATGTTACCTTGGGAAGTTTGACGGGACAGCTTAGTAAATTTGAAGTCTTTTTTAGACAATATCTTATCCAGAATTACAATGTAGGCTATGAGTTCTACGGTTGTAATTTGATGGGACCTGAACTGGCTTACATGAATAAAAGGAACAAAGAATTGACGGACGCATTTGGCGAAGACTTCATTGCCACACAACGAGAGAAAGCCAAAGAATTATTCAATAAAAAAGCATGACCATGTTGAAGTACCTCTTATGGATTCCCATCTTTCTGTTTCATACTGCAAGTCAAGAACCGGAAGGCATCGAGATTAGCGTCAGAAAAGAACATAAGAAAATTGTTTATGTAGCCACTAATGTAACAGACAAGCCTTTGAGCCTGTTCTTTAAAGTGGAGAGCGATGGTTTCCGTCGACGGGCAGATCGTCCCATCATTACCAGCATTCCTGCAAAATCCTCCAAAGATCTACTGACGCTTATCCCGAAAAAGGACGCAGATACCACACATACCTATGTGGCGGTAGTGACTAAACCACAGGATAATATCCAGATAAGAAAAACCGATAGTCTGGGACGCGAGATTCGACGCATCGATACAGATAGCGTTCGCAGTCGTTAATTGTGGAATAATTCCTTACGCAACATCACCACAATCACTACCAGATAAATCAAGTAACTGGCGAGGTGCGCCATGACGACGCCTTCACTGCCATAGATCCTGATCAAAAAGTAGTTTGCGATAAAAAAAGAGGCTAGACTGACCACCTCAGCGATCGCATAACGCTTCAAGTCATTCACCGCAATGAATCTAAAGGCAAGAACCGTGGTGATTGCTTTGATGAAATCACCAGCGAGCTGCCACTTGAATAAAGGCAACATTCCTGTAAACTCTTCAGAAAAGAGATAGCTGACAATAAGATCTCTACTCAAGTAAATAGCGACCAAACCTAAGCTGATAGGAATCAATATCGTTTTATAAAAATGGAAAACGGTAGATCTGTAATTCTGATAAGATGCGTCTTTACTTAAATTAGGTAATACATACAAACTCACTAGGGTCGTTACGAACATCATGTAGTATCCAGAAATACGTTGTAAACCTTCCCAATTGCCTGCGGTACTATCGCCCAAAACGCCGCGCACATCCTGTCGTATCGCAATGAAAGTTACGGGTATCAACAAAGCACTGATCAGTGCCATGCTGCTGTAACTCATCAACGGCTTGAATTTATCTTGAGAAAAACCACTGGATAGCAACGTCTTCAAGGTAAAAGTTTTTTTCAAACGCCACCAGATAATCACCGCGATCACACACTGTAGTACTGGAGTCGCAACAATGGCAATCATTGCTCCATCCAATAAATAATTGTAAATCAATAATACGCTAGTCCCAAAAGCGATCAAATTGATCACAATATTGACCGAAACATAGGTCTTATACCATTCGAAACCCTGTAATATGGAACTGACCACAATGAATAGAATATAGAACGGCATGGTGATCGCAAGACCTCTAAAAATGAAGGCGTAGCTGCGTTCTAAGCCTATGAGATAAGCATCTAGAAATGTGGCCGAAAAAAAAATGGTTACTCCAATAAATAAAGATGCCGAAAGCGCAGCGATCCATGCGGTAGAGAAAATGGATTTAAGTTCTTGAGTATTGTCTTTATGTTGGGCAGCATAGCGCACCAATCCGTTTTCCATTCCCAAAACACTAAAGGTTTGCAGCCCTTGAAAAAAATTGCGGAAATTACCCATCACAGCCATTCCTGTTGTCCCCAGAAAATTAGCCACTACCCAAGACATGACCGCACCAGTAGCGATGCGTATAACAATATGAATGGAATTGAAACCGGCAACTTTAAGCAACAAATTGCGATTGAAGTATCGCAGCAATTGTCTCATGAATACTCGTTTATGGCAATCACAATTTCCTGGACTTCATGATCTTCCAGTAAAGGATGGCAGGGCAAACTTACCTCACTATCATGAAGATATTCCGTTTGTGGGAAGCTCATGTCATTGAATTCCTTAAATGCCAGTTGCTGGTGCGGTGGTATGGCATAATGCCTATTGGTTTGAATGCCGCGATCTTCCAGATAGGCCACAAATTGATCTCTTTCTTCCAGAAAAATTGGAAACACATGAATGGAATTAGACTCTAGAAAATCAGCTGGAGGTAGTTTGACTTTGGGATTCTCAATCTGCTCCATGTAAACCTGCGCGATCTTTTTCCGTTTTTTATTGTCGTTATCCAGAAACAGCAACCTGTTATTGAGAAATGACGCCTGCAAGGGATCCAGCCTGCTGTTAACACCTTTCATATCATTGACAAACCGTGAGGTCCTACCATAATTAGCCATACGACGTGCCATTACGGCAAGTTCTTCGTCATTGGTCGTGATCGCACCGGCATCTCCTAGAGCGCCCAGATTCTTTGTGGGATAAAATGAAAATGCGCTGGCCATACCACGACTTCCAGATCGATCACCGTTGCTGGTTTTAGCTCCATGGGATTGTGCCGCGTCTGTATAGATGGGTTTGTGGTTCGCTTTCGCGAAAGCGTACACCTCATCATCCACCAGTTTTCCATAAATATCTACGGCCACTATCGCATCCACATTTTCAAGGTGTTTCTCTACCACATCCTTTGTGATCAATAGATGGTGGACATCCACGGGAATAGGATGCATGCCAGCCTCTGTAATGCTTAAAAAAGTGGCGATGTAGGTATGCGCTGGCACGAGTATACGAGCATTTTCAGGTAGTCTTCCCAACTGCTTTTCGGCACGTAGAATGATCGTCAGTGCATCGAGTCCGTTACCGGTTCCTATACAAAATTGAGTGCCACAATATTGGGCATAATCCATTTCAAACCTTGTAACAGGCTCACCACCAATGTAAATACCCAGATCCTGCAATTCTTGCAGGGCCTCGCTATCTCGTTGGGAAAAACGACGCTGTAGTGCTTTGATATCCAGATATGGAATGTGAAAGTCGATAGGTTCTAGATTAGGTTATCGTAAAAGTAATCAAGTAATTAGGAAAATGCCTTTGAGATGGTGGATAGATTTTGGAGCGTGTGGTAAGTGAGCAACAACGCCAGGCCTATGTTCACTACCAGGGCTATGTGCTTTTTCAAACTCGCTTTTTCCTTAATGCTGAGTAGAGCCAGTACAAAACCGATGATCACGGTTACAAAAAATAGGGTGATCAGATAACCCACCACACTATCCAAAGCGGTACTTCCATTCCTGTTACTCATGGACAAAATGAGAAAGGCCACCATCAGAACGATAGAAAATACCGAGAAGTGAAAACTGCGTTTGGAAAAATTCATAAGCTTAAAGTTAGTTCAAAAACTGAGGTGGTTGTGGCGCCTAATTGCTGTTTGAATCTCTTAAGGCCTTCATTGACACTGCCATCTGGATGATTGACAGTTCCCAAGTCGACGAATTCTTTCTTCTGCTCTTTAGCTTCCTTTATGATTTCTAGGTATAAAAAGTCCATCGCATTGTGCTCAAAGCCTTGCTTATTTGCGGCGGCATATTGAACCTTAAGAATGTTTCCAAAATCAAACAAAGTGATACCAGCGACTAACATATCATCAACCTCAACACCATATTGTAGAATTTGATCAGGAAACAACTTTTGCAACAATTCAATTTCCTCAATGCTGTGGACCGGTCTCGCTTGATGTCTGGCCATTAATTGAGGTTCTAACAAATCACTCCAGAAATCTTTAAGATGAACGTCCTTAATCAACTTCAACTTTTCAAACTTTCCGTTGCGATAACCAATTGTTTTTTTGGGACTAGGTTGCCATTCTTGGGTCAAATCCACTACTAGATCTACAGATTCCTGGCTCGTTTCAAAACTGTTGTTTTTGAGAACGGACCATTCCGCATTAAAATTTGGATTATAATACTGTGGTGGCAATTTTAGGTCTAATCTGTCAAAACCTTGGTTTTTGGAGTAATCGATCAACTCTTGCAAGAAATCTGAAAATAAATTCGCTTTCGCAGAAGCGAAGAATCCACCATAAGTCAAGCCGCGATGGCTTTTCAAATTGTTGTCAATGATGTGCGCGGGAAAGCAAGCAACAAGTGTATCGTTATCAAAAAACATTAGGCTATGATCTTCAAATCGATGTGCGTGATATTCCATAAAATCACGCTCATGCAAGAAACAACCACTATGAGACTCGCGGACGCATTGATCCCATTGGTCTTTAAATTGTGGTGTGTAAAGGGTGATTTGCAAATTCAGAAAATTGAATTGTGAATATAACCTAGTAAAACCAAAAGCCTATCGATGCCTTACATCTGATCTGGCACCTGGATGCCTAGAAGGGCGCAACCGCTCTTAATAATGCGAGCTGTTTTGTAGCACAACAAAAGTCTAAAGTGTTTGAGGTCGGCATTTTCTTCCTCAACAATCTTAGGCACGTTTTGATAAAAACTATTGAACTCCTTCACCAAATCAAATAAATAGTTGGCTATCAATGCCGGACTATAATTGCGAGCTGCTGAAGCTACTGTTTCTGGATATTGCTGGATCAACTTAATGACGGCAAGATCTTTCTCAATGAGCGGTAAATTTATAGCGGCCTGTAGGGCTTGATCATTAAAGTTGGCCTTCTTAAGAATCGACTGAATCCTAGCATGTGCATATTGGATAAAAGGACCTGTATTACCCTGAAAATCTACAGATTCCTTAGGGTCAAACACCATGCTCTTTTTAGGATCAATCTTGAGCATGAAATATTTCAAGGCGCCCAAACCTATCATATGGTATAACTCTTCTTTCTCGTCATTGGACAGACCTTCCAACTTGCCTTGCTCTTGGGCGATTTCGCGAGCGGTATCAGTCATCTCTTGAATCATATCATCAGCATCGACGACGGTACCTTCACGGGATTTCATTTTACCAGACGGCAATTCAATCATTCCGTAACTTAAGTGGTACAGGTTATCTGCCCATTCATAGCCCAGTTTTTTCATGATCAGGAACAACACTTTGAAGTGGTAATCCTGCTCATTACCCACGGTGTAGACCATTCCATCCACATCATGATCACGTACACGCTGGATCGCGGTACCTATATCTTGCGTCATATAGACGGCAGTACCATCGCTGCGCAATACAATTTTTTCATCCAGACCATCGTCAGTCAGATCGATCCATACAGATCCATCTTCCTTTCTATAAAATACACCGGTGTTAAGTCCGTGGGCAATCACATCCTTTCCTAATAGATAGGTGTCACTTTCATAATACAAACTATCAAAAGTGACGCCTAGACTGCGATAGGTCGTATCAAAACCAGCATATACCCAGCCGTTCATCATTTTCCATAATCGCACTACCTCATCATCGCCATTTTCCCATTTACGCAACATTTCCTGCGCTTCAAGAATGGACGGCGCTCGTTTTTTAGCCTCTTCTTCTGGAATACCGTTGCGTATCAAGGCAGCAACTTCCTTCTTGTATTCCTGATCAAATTTTACGTAAAAGTCACCTACCAGCTTATCGCCTTTGACACCGGCAGATTCTGGAGTCACTCCTTCACCATACTTGAGCCATGCCAGCATGGACTTACAAATGTGGATGCCTCGATCATTGATGATCTGCGTTTTGACTACGTACTTACCGGTAGCTTCTATGATCAATGCAGTAGAATACCCCAGCACAATATTTCTAATGTGTCCTAGGTGTAATGGTTTATTGGTGTTAGGCGAGCTATACTCTACCATCATTCCAGGTACATCACTATTTACAGGCGTAGTGCCATAATTAGCATTGAGTAAAATGGAATTAAAATCTTTAAGGAATGCTTTATAAGAAAGCGTCAGGTTAAGGAAACCCTTAATTACTTCAATATCAGAAACCAGATCACTCTCCGCTCGCAGGCGTTCACCTATCTGCTTGCCTATCACCGCTGGATTGCCTTTGATATGGCGCAACATAGGGAAAACCATGACGGTATAATCGCCTTGTTGATCTTTACGGGTGAGCGATATATCTACTTTATCCAGCGTTACATCAAACAGCGAATAAACAATTTCAATCGTACTTTTTTCCAGTTGTTCCGGCAGTGTCATAGGTAATTTGTAAACGCACAAATATAACTATTATGAAAGGCTTGTCCCTAAGCACAGACTAAGATTGTAACTTTACGCTATGCTGCACAACGTCTCCTACAACAACCCAAAGATCGATAGAGAAATACGTGAAAAAGTGGGCAATATGCTTACTTTAAAAGAACGCTGGAAAATCAAGGGTTCTGGATCGCCCAAATTGATCATGACCAGCTGCAGCATACAGATCCATAACCTGATGGTACTGGACAATAATGCCAATACCTGCAATATTGAGATAAGAGAAAAAGGGATAATTCTAAGATTCAGGTCTTTGTTGGAAACCTATGCGCTACCTATACCGTTCTACAAATTGACACTGTACAAAGGCCAGGCAGAAGAATATAGTGTCTACATGGATAATTATTTTGTCAAGATAAAAGCCGACCGCAAGAGCATACATAAATATTTCAATAAGCTTCAGGATATCAAAAATGATCAAGGCTTTACCTACGTGGACGATCTCTAGTTTTTCACCGCTCTAAAACCTTCTACTGGTGTATCGCCACGATACTCTGGCGAGACCTGATAATAGGTTTTGAAATAATCCAGATATTCTTTCTGGGCTGCCGGCAAGGGCACGTCATAGGTCCCATAAAAGAAATCATCACCTGTGGGATCGTTGTACTGGATGTTGTTGATGTTCGCTTTCGCGAAAGCGTCACTATACCTACTTCTCTGCAATGGAAACAGCAAGTTGCTGTGTTCAAACTCAGGTACATTTTTCATGCGCTCATTATCTGTTGATAGCCGAATGATGGATGGCAGCAACAAAATACAGACACCAGAAATCACCGCGAACCTTGCAATTCCCAAACTATAGTTCCTTGCCATGCTGAAGGTCGAAAGCAACAACACCATGGTTGCGGGAATCAAAAAAGGAAGAAAAAATCGCGCTTGCGGCGAGCTTAACGCCATGATCAAAGCAAACGACACAAATACCAAAAGCACGGTAACGATTTTGGGCTTATGCCTGTAAAAAAAGGCTCCACATACGCTAGAGATGACCAGTAGAAAAATCCCTTTATTCATCAAACCTTCCATTCCAGCTTGCTGGATCCAGAGCAAAAAGCACTGCCATCCATTCAGCTGATTCAATTCTGTAAAGGAAATTCCATAAGCCTGCGCGATTGTCGCATCCTTATAAAATCGAATCATTTCCACAGGCACCAGCCAGTCGACATCCAGAGAAACAGACGTCAACGGAAATAAGGGATAGGCACTCGCAAGGATATTTTTTGCCATAAACAATCCGCCAAATAGGAGACCTAATCCACAGAAATGCAACGTAGATCGCCATCGATCCTCTTTAAGCCTAAATATCATGAGCAATGGAAAAACACCGAGTAAAACAGATGTTATCTTGAAATAGCAAGCCATAGCAGTTAGCACACTAATCATAAACACATTGGTCCACTCGCTAGCTCCAAACAAAAATTTATATATCACATAATAAGACAACAATATGACGAGAACGTCTGGCGACGGAGCAGTTCCCAATAAGAGTATTAATGGGAATGTCATAGCAAGCAAGTTTCTAAAGGCCTTTTGAAAGACTGTTTCCTCAATGCTGCTGGGAAGTGTGGACCACAAAATCATCGCTAGGGTCATGAAAAGTCCAAGATCATTAAATTCTAGGTCTAAAAATTCCAGATTTAAGGCCGACTCCAAAATATGAAAACCGCTTTGTTGCGCCAGAAACAGATGCCAGTTCGCAATTCCAGGAACCAATCCATAATTATCCAACCATTGAATGGTTTGCAAATAATAACTGTCGTTATCGAGTACATAACCAGAGAGCGTTCCAGCTGCCAATACCAATACCGTGCATATCACGACCCAAACCAAGTTCTTAGTTGCAATCGTTGATATAAAATGCTTCGCGCTGGAGCAGTGTAATTTAATCAGGTCGTGACACACCCATATGGCGAGAATAACACAAATTATCAATACGATCACAAACTTGAAATCCAAAGGCAGAAACAAGCACCAGACGCCAGCCATGACGGTAATTAGGGCCATACCTAACCAGAATAGATCGAGCAGTGATAACGCCTGGATTCTCATGATTTTTTGAATGAGCAATCCGCAGGGTACGGTGACGCCAATTAAAAAAATAAAATACAGCAGCAATACAATCACAGTTAGGACTTCTTTAAATCAAAAGCTGCTACAATACTAGGATATTTTGAGTTCATCACTCGCACTGCGCTTAAACAGAAGTTGTTTGAATTTCTAAGAGCGGTTCACCTCCATTTCCCTAACATTTCTGTAACGTTTTGTACTTTGGGCAGTCCAACTGCAAACTAAAAAGACTGGAATGATACTAAGTTTAAAAAACGTTTCCAAAACATACAACAACGGCGTCAAGGCGCTGGATGGAGTTACTATAGATATACACAACGGCATGTTCGGCCTACTGGGACCCAACGGTGCCGGGAAATCCTCTCTAATGCGTACCATCGCGACCTTGCAAAGTCCTGATAGCGGAGAAATACATCTAGAAGACTTGAATGTTCTGGAAGAGAAAATTGAATTTCGCAAAACATTGGGGTATTTACCTCAAGAGTTTGGTGTGTATCCTAAAATGAGTGCCGAGGATCTCTTGCATTACTTCGCCAGTCTTAAAGGCATCACCAATAAATCAGAGCGCAACGCTATTGTAGAAAAAGCATTGGAGGTAACTAATCTAAGTGATGTCAAGCATAAGCATGTTGCTGGTTATTCTGGTGGTATGAAGCAACGTTTTGGTATTGCCCAATTACTGCTCAATGATCCTAAGCTTATCATTGTAGATGAACCTACCGCAGGTCTGGACCCAGCAGAAAGACACCGTTTCCTAAATGTCCTGCGAGAGATAGGAACCAATCACATTGTAATTTTCTCAACGCACATCGTGGATGATGTCAAGGAGCTTTGTACGGATATGGCAATCCTTAATGGCGGTAAAATATTAGCTCACGCAACTCCTAAAGAACTTGTTGCAAGTTTACAAGGGAAGATTTGGACCACTGTTGTAGATCGAGAAAATATTGAAGAGCTTCAAAAACAATACAATGTTATTTCTTCCAGTTTTGACGAGAACAACAACCTCAAGGTTCGAGTGCTTGCCGTAACCCAACCCAGCGATCAATTTATAGCTGGCGCTCCTACATTGGAAGATGTTTATTTCACCACATTGAGCAACGACGATTTGGTCGCACAACCTGAAACCCTATAGTCGATGTTTACAACTATTTATACACACGAGATAAAAACCTGGTTCAAAAAACCATTGTTTTACATCTACGCAGGTGCCCTATTTATACTCGCCATGTTGCTGTCTGCTATCGCTGTAGGCGTATTTGATAGCGATAATGTAACGGTAACCTCATCCATCGAACTCAACAGTGCGGTGGGAATTTATAGCATGCTTGGTTTTTTTGCGTTGCTCACCTACCTATTGATTCCTTCGATCATGGGTGGCACCATACAGCGTGATTTTGACAATAACATGCATAATGTCCTGTATTCATATCCGCTAACTAAGTTTACCTATCTGGTCGCAAAATTCAGCGCTGGAATGACGATCACTTTGTTAGTCATCTTCGCCAGCGTTTTAGGTACCACGTTAGGTTTCTATCTGCCAGGTGCTAATGAAGCATTGGTAGGTCCTTTTGAGATCATGAATTATTTGCAACCATTCCTGTTGTACATCATTCCTAATGTATTTTTCTACGGGATTATTGTATTTTCCATTACAGCCTTCTTACGCAACATCAACATAGGCTTCATGTTTGTGTTGGTAATGATTATTCTGCAGCTAACGGCAAGTTCGAGTCTACAATCCATGGATGATACCTACTGGGTAGAATTGCTGGAACCTACTGGTGATGCCGCTACCTACATCAAAATAAGATACTGGTCTCCAGAAGAGCAGAGCAATCAACTCATCCCAGTAGAGGGCACTTTGTTGTATAATCGTTTGTTATGGTTGGGTATCTCACTCATCATTTTCTTTGCGGTTCTATTTGGTTTTAATTTTTCGCAAAATCCAACCAATCTAAGGCTAAAGCCTAAAAAAGCCCAACGCGCCATCAAGCGCAATTTTGGCACCATTCAGTCCATTAAAATGCCTAAAGTCACTGCAGACTTTACCTTTATAGGACAGCTCAAAACAGCTTGGGTTCTGGCAAAATCAGACTTGAAATATATCGTGACCGGTTGGCCCTTTATCATTATTGTCGTCATCGCGTTTGCATTTTCTCTGGTGACCATGCTCGTGTCTGGAGAGATTTATGGCACAGGTATCTTGCCTAAAACCTGGTTAATGCTCAGTATTGTCACGGGACTCTTCACCATATTCATCTACTTGTTGATTTTTCTTTATGGTGGTTTGATTATGGATAGAGCCAACTCGTCACATCTTAAGCAAATGATTGATGCGACACCTACACAAAACTGGACCATCCTGATATCCAAGTTTATCGCGTTATTCCTCATGACATTGACCTTATTGCTAATAGTCATGATAAGCGGTATGATCATCCAAGGTTACAACGGCTTCTTTGATTTTGAGATACCGCTATACCTTTTTGACTTATACGTAATCAATTCCTGGAATTTCATCCCATGGATCCTACTTACCCTATTGGTTCACACATTGATCAAAAACAAATGGCTAGGATTATTGACCTTATTAGTTTTTGCGGTAGGCGTACCATTATTGATGAGTGCGATAGGCGTTGAGCAAGGTCAATTCATCTTTAATCAAGGTGGCAGTTCTCCATCGCCTAGCGACATGAACGGTTATGGCGTTGGACTACCTAGTTTCTACACGTATCGCATCTATTGGATTGCTTTGGGAATAGCCTTATTTACACTGGCCGTCTTGTTTTACCGTCGTGGCATGGGAAGCAGTATGAAGGAGAGATTCGCTTTCGCGAAAGCGAGAACCACAACAACCACTACTGCAACCATCGCAGTTTCATTAATCGTATTTCTAGGTATAGGTGGCTATTTGTGGTACCTCAACAATGTCCTAGATGAGCAAATGACAGGCAAGGAACGTGAAGAGCTACAGGTCAACTTTGAAAAAGAGTTGGGCAAGTTTGCTGGCGTGCCGCAACCTATTACGGTCGCCATCAACACTTATATGGATATCTATCCAGAAACCAGAGATTTCAAGGCTGGCGCTACGTATACCATGGTCAATCAGACGCAGTATCCCATTGATACCCTGCACGTGAATTATCCTGATCGTCCCACAACAATTGAAATGGATCGCAAGAGCGAAATTGTTTATGACAACGAGGATTATGATTATCGCATGTATCAATTTGAATCGCCACTCATGCCAGGTGATACACTTCAATTTTCATTTACCACAGAAAATGAACCCAATACCTTACTCAAGAACAATTCACCGGTTTTGGATAATGGTACATTCATCAATAACGGGATTTTTCCCGCGATAGGTTACAACGAGCAATTTGAAATACGCAATACTCAAGTACGTGAAAAGTACAATCTACCGCCTAAAGATCGTCTACCAGCTCCAGAAGCTCCTGGCGCTAGAGATCGTAACTATTTAGGTCCCAACGCTCATTGGATTGATTTTGAGGCGACCGTAAGCACATCACCTGACCAGATCGCAATAGCTCCTGGTTATTTGATCAAGGAATGGGAAGAAGATGGCCGCAGATACTTCCACTATAAGATGGATTCCAAAATGCTCAATTTCTATGCATTCTTGAGTGGTCGCTATGCAGTGCTCAAGGACAACCATAAAGGTGTAGCGCTTGAGATTTATTATCATCCACAGCATGACTACAACATCGACAGGATGATGAAAGGTCTCAAGAAAGGACTGGATTATTATAATGATAATTATACGCCTTACCAGCATAGACAAGCTCGCATTATCGAGTTCCCTAGAACTGGTGGTGGTTTTGCACAGGCGTTTCCCAATACGATCCCATTTAGCGAAGCGATAGGATTTATTGCAGATGTAGATGATGAGTCCAATGACAATGTGGATTATCCATTTAGCATCACGGCCCATGAGCTTGCACACCAGTGGTGGGCGCATCAAGTGATAGGAGCTAATGCAAAAGGTGCTACACTCCTATCAGAAAGTATGTCAGAATATAGTTCGCTCAAGGTTCTTGAAAAGACCAATGGAAAATACCAAATGCGTAATTTCTTAAAAGATGCCATGGACGGCTATCTACTAGGAAGAACAACAGAAAGCATAGGTGAGAATCCTTTGATGTACAACGAGAACCAGCAATACATTCACTATCAAAAGGGATCGCTTATTCTTTACGCAATTAGTGATTACATAGGTGAGAAGAACTTTAATAACGTGGCAAAGCGTTTTGCAGAAAAGTACCAATTCAAAGGAGCTCCTTATCCTACCGCTACAGAATTTGTCGATGATATAAGAGCAGCGACACCAGACAGCCTGCAATATTTGATTAAGGACATGTTTGAAACCATTACGCTCTATGACAATCAGATAAATGATGGTAGCTACAAGCAACTTCACGATGGCACCTATGAGGTCGACATCAATGCACAAGTGATAAAAGCGAGAAGTAATGCCAAAGGAAAACTACGTTACAAAAACGAGATGAACGACAGCATCACATTCACTCCAGAAGGCAAGAAAAAAGCTCTGGAATCTCTACCGCTGGCAGATTACATAGAGGTTGGCGTCTTTGGCGAGAATGACGAGGAAAACGATCAGCCTAAAGTGCTGTACCTTCAAAAACTGAAGATAACCGACATCAATAATGATTTCAAAATCAAGGTAGATGAGAAACCAGTAGAAGTAGGTATCGACCCGTTCAACAAATTGATTGATCGCAACACTCAAGACAATCGCAGGAATATATCTGAAAAAAAGGAATAAGCCTTTATTCCACTAATTATACAAACGTCGCTCCCAGGAGCGGCGTTTGTTGTTTTAACACCATCGTATCACAACCACGAGCTGCCACCACCTATCTTTATGATATGAAGGTACTACTTACAGGAGCAAACGGTTACATAGGCGTGCGCCTACTCTACGAACTACTCAAAGAAGACCACGAGGTCGTTTGTGCCGTGCGTAGTGCGAGTCGATTATCCGTGCCTGATGAGGTGCGATCGCAGGTCGAGATTATCGAGATCGATTTTCTAGACTTACCAGAGGTCAATCCCATACCAGCAGATATTGATGTCGCGTATTACCTGATCCATTCCATGACCAGTAGTACAGAGAGTTTTGACAAAATGGAAGCCGATAGTGCGACTAATTTTTTGGAACAGCTGGCTCACACAAGTTGCAAACAGATCATCTACCTATCTGGAATTGTGAACCAAGATGTTTTGAGCAAACACTTGCTTTCGCGAAAGCGAGTTGAAGAAATTCTTAGTGCAAGTGACATTCCTACGACGGTTTTACGTGCTGGAATCATCGTGGGCAGCGGTAGTTCTTCCTTTGAGATCATACGGGATCTATGCGAGAAGCTACCTATCATGATCACACCTAAATGGGTCAACACCAAGACACATCCTATTGCCATACGCAACGTGATGAGTTTCCTGATAGGTGTATTGGGTCGCGAGGTGAGTTATAATCAATCCTATGATATAGGTGGTAAGAATGTACTCACCTACAAACAGATGATGCAGCAATATTCTGAAAACAGAAACTTGCACCTGACCATCCTGACGGTACCGGTCATGACTCCTAAACTAAGTTCCTATTGGTTGTACTTTGTGACGAGTACGTCTTACAAATTAGCTCGCAATCTGGTAAACAGCATGTCTGTCGAAGTGGTAGCCAAAGAAAACTCACTTGCGGAAGATCTAGGCATCGAGCTCTACACCTATAAAGAAGCCTTGAATATGGCTTTTGCCAAAATCGAGCAAAACAACGTTGCCAGTAGTTGGAAGGACAGTATGGTGAGCGGTAGGTTCAAATACAACATCAACAAGTTTAAACAAGTACCTAGATTTGGTTGTTTGCGAGATGCTCAAACGTACAAGACAGAAGAACCTGAAGAGGCGCTCAATCGCATATGGGCGATAGGCGGCAACAATGGATATTATTATGCCGACTTCTTATGGAAGATACGCGGTTATCTGGACAAGCTTTTTGGTGGTGTTGGTCTGCGCCGTGGACGTACCAATCAAGATAAAATCTATTCTGGTGATTCCCTAGACTTCTGGCGTGTGATCGTAGCAGACCGTCAAGAAAGACGCCTATTACTTTTTGCCGAAATGCGTGTCCCTGGAGAAGCCTGGTTGGAGTTTGAGATCGATGAAGATAATGTCGTTCACCAGACGGCTACTTTTAGACCGCTAGGTCTTTGGGGCAGGTTGTACTGGTACAGTATGCTACCCTTTCACTATTTTATTTTTGCGGGTATGATCAAACATATTGCGACTGGGAAGTAGTTTCTCTTTTCTGATTGGATATTGTGTGCTTCAGCAAAATCCAGTTTGAAGTTCAGTCTTCAAATAAGATTTGTATTTTTTATTGTAGATACACATTGAAAATTAAGTTTAAATTCATTCAGAGAGATTTTATAATAAATCCACTTTTGATTGATGAAGATAAAAGTTAAGTCCTATTGTTATGTTCATTCCGCAATATCCATTCTTGATTGATCGCCTTTAAATTTTGGCAGTTCGAGGCAAAGACCCATTCGGAAATCCTTCTTTTTTCCTTTTTTTTAAACTTACAATTTAAGTCAAATCTCAACTTAGTATTTTCATTTGAAGCGAAGTCAGTTATGGTCGGAAAATAAACTTTTCCCAAATCCTTATTTGTTCCATTTTCTATAACATGGAAATGTGCAGGTCCGTGCTCATTCCTACCAGCTCCCGATGTTTCGCCACCTCGAATATCCAAATAGAATTTTGAAAAAATTCTAGCACTCATATTTTTAAGTTGTAGTAAAATGGAATTGGCATTTAATTTTGCCTTGTCAAAATTTACGTTCTCAACATTCGTTCTTTCTACAATATAGAATTCAATTATTTCATCATTCTCAAAATATTTCCAACCAGAATCAATATTAATTCTTACGTACCAATCACCTCCGGTAAAATCAACGTTTTTTATACGAGATGAAACTTCCTTTAAATCAGTTACCTGAAATAACTCAACTACAAAACCTTCTAATGATGGAAACCCTTTCGATTCAATCTTTGCACCTGCTAAATTGAATTCGCAATGACCTACCTTCCCAATTAAACATTCGTTCTCGTGGTCAAGATTAAAATCACTAATTAAGGATTTAATTTTCATTTGAAGTAAGTCATTTTGGTCTCTAAAGTTTCCTGCTACACTTTTCTAGGCAAAAAAACCTCTGCCATCATACAGCGTACGCTGCCACCGCCTAAGGTCTCAATAGTTTTAATGTCTGGATGGATGATCTCGTTGTACTTCCGTAGTTTGTTAATCTGCGCTTCGGTAAGTGATTCATAGGCCTGGTTGCTCATGACGAGAAACTTCTTGCCTTCGTTGTTCTTCACTTGTATCATATTTCCAGCAAAGCTTTCAACTTGTGCCTCGGTAATATTGATGATTTCCTTATTGGTGCGCTTTAAATGGTGGAGCACGTTTTTGACCTCGGCTTTGCTATCGATAGCATCCAGACAGATCACAGCATATTCTTCACCTAGAGCCATCATCACATTAGTATGATAAATGGGTAATCTGGCATCGCCTACATTTTGATAGGCCGTAAACACGACTGGTGTATATTCAAAATCTTCACAAAATTCGATGAATAAATCCTCATCAGCTCGTGGCGATATGCTGCAGTAAGCGACGTCATTAGCACGATCCAATAAAAGGCTGCCGGTTCCTTCCAGGAAGATCCCTTCATCTTCAGCGCTGGTGTAGTCCATCACATCTTCTATTACAAAGTCATTTTCTTCCAGCGCTTCTAGGACTTCTGGCCTGCGTTCCAGCCTGCGGTTGGGTGCAAACATGGGATACAAAACTGCGGTACCATTCTCGTGTGTAGACAGCCAGTTATTTGGGAAAACAGAATCTGGAGTGTCATGTTTGTTGTCATCCTGGACGATGATAACGTTAATGTTGTGGTCTTGTAACGCTTTCGCGAAAGCGTCAAACTCTTCCTGCGCTCGTTGATTAGCATCAGCATTTTTGATCTCCTTATGGAACTGCTGATCCTGATAATAGTTATTTACTGCAGTCTCTTCGTTCAAACGGAACTGCACTGGACGCACCATAAGAATGGTATCGGTAATTTGTTTCATTAATCTCTAATTAGGGGCAATGTGGAACAACGTAAAAGGCCTTCTTGTTTTGAAATTTCGGCATAGGGAACTTCTTCTACGGTAATGTTATGGCTGCGCAGCCAGGTATTGAGTCTGGTAAAATTACGCTCTGAAACCACTACATCTGGCGCGATGGAAAAAATATTGGAGTTCATGTGGTACATTTCTTCTCTAGTAATCTCAAAACAGTTTTCTGCACCAAAAAGGTCTACCAAAAACTGATATTCTTCTTCCTGTAAAAAACCGCCTTTATAAATGATGCATTTACCATTGCCTACGGGTTGAAAGCAGCAATCCAGGTGTAGTGCATTGTTATAGGGATCTAAGTTATCCTTCCGCAGATTGAAGGATACTACCTTTTTATGTGGGAACGTGTCCTTGAGCCAATCAACTCCTTCTACATTTGTCCGGGCGATGATATAATCAGCATAATCGGCACCGCGATAGGTACCTACAAAAATGTACTCTCCATAAAGCATCACGTCGCCACCTTCAATATGTACTTCTTCTGGTGGTCTAATCACTTTATTTAGGTCGACTAGTTCTATGACGTGTTTGATCGCCTCGAGTTCTTCCTCGCGATCTGGTAGAATATTAGCCTTGACAAAAACATCATCAATGACAAAGCCTATGTCCCTGGTAAATATCTGGTTGCAGTCTTCAATCTGTTTGGGCCTAAAAATCTGAACATCGTACTTTTCAAAAACTGTAGCAACGGCTTCCATTTCACTCACGATATCCTCAATTTTAGGATAGGTACCTGCAAGGATATGCTGTCTAGATTTAGGATCATAAGCGTCCTTAAGATCTGGCACAGGACCATTGCTGCGCGCCGTTCCCAGCACTACGGCTCTTAATCTTGAGGTCTCGTCCTTAACATGTAAATTCAGTCGATTCATGCCGCAAATTTACCACTTAAGCAGGTTGATAATGCAAGTAGACCGTTAGGATTTTCCAAGAGCTTTTTAACTACTCCTATAAATAATCTACCGTCCTGAACAGATAAATTATAGTGTCTTTTCTAAAACCATACATGATCAAGTTGATGTTGTATTTTTGAATAACTTATTTACCCTTATTAAGATCTAATCTTATGAAAAAGAATTTTTTGTTATTGGCATTAGTACTGCTGTTATGCAGTCATGATATGTATTTAAAACTAGACAGCTATTTCCTGCAGCCAGAAAGTAAAGCTACCGTTCAATTATTTAATGGGACTTTTGATAAAAGTGAGAATGTTATTGATCGTGACCGCATGCTTGATGCAAGCATTTTAAATAACGGTGAACGTACTGCAGTTACAGCAGATCAATGGACAGAGAAAGATAGTATCACACTCCTAAACTTCAAGACCGGCAAGTCAGGAACCTATGTTGTAGGCGTCTCTACTAAAGCTAGAAATATTGAAATGGAATCTCAAGCTTTTAATGACTATCTGGAACATGATGGCGTTAAAGATATGCTCCTATCAAGACAAGAAAACGATCAACTTAAAGAAGACGCTATTGAAAAGTACTCAAAACACGTAAAGGCGATATTCCAGGTAGGTGATTCTTTAAGTGATGACTGGCAAGCAGAATTGGGTTATCCCATTGAATTCATACCCAAAACTAATCCATATGATCTGCATACTGGTGATGATCTAGTAGTACAATTATTACGCGATGGAAAACCGCTTTCAAATCAGTTAGTTTATGCAGACTATAAACCTTCCATGAATGGTCATACTCACGACGATCAAGAAGAAATGCACTCTCATGATGGCGGTGAACCTCATTCCCACGGCACGAATGAGCACGAAAATGAAATGTCAACCGAAGAACATGAACATCCACATCAACACGGAAATCAAGAGCATTCTCACGGTGATACCCAAAATGATCATGATAACAAGGAAGGCAGTATAGAAAATCACGAGCACACACATACACATGACGACGGCAAGAAACATAGTCATGATCATGAGCACGATGCAGATAATGACACTAGCCATGAGCATAAGCATGAGGACGAGGGCGCAAAAGGCATAGTAGATAATGAAGTACCACATACGCACACTACTGGTCAAGAATTGAGAACCAATCAAAAAGGAGAAGTGACGGTGCAGCTAGAGGCTGATGGTGTGTGGTACTTACGCACCATTCATTTAGTCAATAGTGAAGAGGAAGGATTGACCCATGAATCCAATTGGGCTACACTGACCTTCGAGGTTGCACACGGTCATGATAATCAAGTTGGTCACGGCCACGATCACGACGATAGCAGTGATGAAATTCCTACTTGGGTCTTTATCGCGGGTAGTATTATCGTGATAGGCGGCCTATTTATATTCTTCAACAAGAAGAAATAAGGTAATGACAAGAGAATCAAAGCTTTTTGTCCTTTTCTTTATTTTAATACCGGCCCTAGGGATGGCACATGGTGTGAGCTCTACTGACCAGGCTACCTTAGACAACGGCGACTTATGGTCTTACATCTACGTGGGAGCAAAACACATGCTCACAGGCTATGACCATTTGTTATTTCTAGCAGGAGTTGTTTTTTATCTTAAAGGATTCAAGGACATCCTAAAATTCATTACTGTTTTTACCATTGGACACTGTGTCACCCTTATAGGTGCAACCTATCTCGAGATCACGGCAAACGAGCATCTGGTAGATGCTGTGATCGCATTAAGTGTTCTTTATAAAGGGATAGAAAACCTAGGTGGATTTAAAAAGGCTGGTATTCCATCGCCTAATCTTTTGCTCATGGTGCTTATTTTTGGACTCATCCATGGTTTTGGGCTATCCACGAGGCTACAATCCTTTGATATGGGAAATAACCAATTTCTACTCAAAATATTAAGCTTCAATATTGGTGTGGAGTTGGGACAAATTCTGGCGCTGGTTCCCATCGTATTTTTGATAACGAGGTCAAGACATCTTAAAAGCTACGATTCATTTTACAAGGCAGCCAACGTTTATTTAGTAATCGCTGGAATCGGTTTATTCCTTTATCAATTGTATCATTATTTTACTTCGTAACGATTTCTTGTTTTAGGTTATTGGTGAGTTTTCGCTTTCGCGAAAGCTAAAATAATTTATCATTTCGGCACATCAAATGATTTATTTTGGTTAAAAACCTCAACGAAATTTTCACAAAAAAGAAACCCAAGCTTTGCGGCTTGGGTTTTATTGTTGAGATTCCGAAAATTACCTTTCAGAAACTTCTTTGAAAGGTCTGTGCGCCTCACCAGTATAAATTTGACGAGGACGACCTATAGGCTCTTTATTCTCACGCATTTCTTTCCATTGCGCGATCCATCCTGGCAATCTACCTAATGCAAACATTACGGTAAACATCTCAGTTGGGATATTCATTGCTCGATAAATAATTCCTGAGTAGAAATCTACATTAGGATATAATTTGCGATCAACGAAATAAGAATCTTCTAAGGCTTCTTTCTCTAATCCTTTTGCGATATCTAGTATAGGATCTTCTACACCTAAATCGCCTAAGACCTCGTCAGCAGATTTTTTGATGATCTTAGCCCTTGGATCAAAGTTTTTATATACCCTATGTCCAAAGCCCATCAAACGGAAAGGATCTTCCTTATCCTTAGCCTTACCCATATATTTTTTAGTGTCACCACCGTCTTCTTTGATAGCCTCTAGCATTTCAAGAACAGCCTGATTGGCACCGCCATGCAATGGTCCCCACAAAGCGTTGATACCAGCACTTAAGCTAGCAAATAATCCTGCGTGTGAAGAACCTACAATACGCACGGTACTTGTAGAACAATTCTGCTCATGATCTGCGTGCAAAATAAGTAACTTATCTAGGGCATCCACTAAGGTAGAATTCTGCTTGTACTCAGAGTTAGGTTTTTTGAACATCATTTTTAGAATGTTCTCTACATAACCTAAGTTATCATCGCCATAATCCAAGGGTTGACCAGTCTTTTTACGCAACGTCCAAGCGACTAGAACTGGAAATTTACCCATTATTTTTACGATCGCCTTGTACATGTCACCTTCACTTTCTACGTTAACTGAAGATGGGTTAAAAGCAATTAAAGCACTAGTTAAAGAAGACAAGACGCCCATTGGGTGAGCTGACTTAGGAAAACCATCTAGTATTCTCTTGACATCCTCATCTACATGAGAATTTGCTTTAATGTCATTATGAAATTTGTCTAGCTGAGTAGCGGTAGGCAATTCTCCAAAAATGAGCAAATATGATACCTCTAAAAAGCTTGCCTTTTCTGCCAATTCTTCAATAGAATATCCACGATACCTTAGAATGCCTTCTTCTCCATTTAGAAATGTGATCGCGCTCGTACAACTACCTGTATTTTTATATCCAGGGTCTATCGTTACAACACCGTTTGTCGCGCCACGCAAGGATTTTATATCGATTGCTCTTTCGTTCTCTGTTCCAGTTATAATGGGAAACTCAAACTTTTCTCCATCTATATCCAGTATTGCTTTATCTGCCATTATTTATTTTTTCATTATCGTTCTTTCAAAAATACGACTGGAACTTATCAAATTGAAATTTTATCGATTGATGTTTCGGACTTTAGTATAAATTTTGGAATAATCGTAGTGAATCAAGATCACTAAATGCAAGAAACTAAAATTGTAGGTTAATTTAAGATAGTTCGCTTTCGCGAAAGCGAACACAACCATCAACATCATCGCATCAAATACCATCGGGAAAACAAAAGTTCATAACGCAAAAAGCCATCCCGAAGGATGGCTTAGTTTCAATTGACAATATCAATTAAGAAATACGGAATGCCTTGCGTCCAGGGAAATAAGCTGACGAATTCAATTCTTCCTCGATGCGTAGCAACTGGTTGTATTTTGCCATACGGTCAGATCGAGAAGCAGATCCTGTTTTGATCTGTCCGGTACTTAGGGCAACGGCAAGGTCTGCAATGGTATTATCCTCAGTTTCTCCACTACGGTGTGACATTACAGAAGTATAACCAGCTTTATGTGCCATGTTTACGGCAGCAATCGTTTCAGTTAATGTTCCTATCTGATTTACTTTAATCAAAATAGAGTTTGCGATATTTTCTTTAATACCGCGTGATAAACGCTCTACATTAGTTACAAAAAGATCATCACCAACAAGTTGAACTTTATCGCCTGCTATTTCAGTCAGCATTTTCCATCCATCCCAGTCGTTCTCGTCCATTCCATCCTCGATGGAAATGATAGGATATTTTGATGCTAGGTCTGCAAGATATTCTGCTTGCTCCTTGCTGGTGCGTTTCACGCCTTTATCACCTTCAAATTTGGTATAATCATATTTGCCGTCTACAAAGAACTCTGCAGCAGCACAATCTAGGGCAATCATGATTTGTTTGCCTGGTGTATAACCAGCATTTTTGATAGCCAATAATATAGTATCCAAGGCATCCTCAGTACCATCAAGTGTAGGTGCAAATCCACCTTCATCACCTACTGCTGTACTAAGCCCTCTATCGTGTAGTACTTTTTTCAAGTGATGGAAAATCTCAGTTCCCATTTTAAGGGCCTCGCTAAAGGATTCTGCCTCAACGGGCATTACCATAAATTCTTGGAAAGCAATAGGAGCATCACTATGCGAACCACCGTTGATGATATTCATCATAGGTACCGGCAAGGTCGCTGCACTCATACCACCTATGTATTTATATAGTGGTTGATTCAACTCGTTTGCTGCAGCTTTGGCTACAGCAAGGGAAACGCCCAGAATCGCGTTGGCTCCTAGATTTGCTTTATTAGGAGTACCATCAAGTTCAATCATGGTTTGATCAATGAAGTTTTGCTCAAAAACAGAAACTCCACGCAATTCATCGGCAATAGTTTTGTTGACGTTGTCGACAGCTTTCATCACACCTTTGCCCATAAAATCACTACCTCCATCGCGCAATTCCACTGCTTCGTGTTCACCAGTAGAGGCACCAGAAGGTACGGCCGCTCTACCCATGATACCATTTGAAGTAAGAACGTCTACTTCTACTGTTGGATTTCCACGGGAATCAAATATTTGTCTTGCATGAACATCTATTATCGTACTCATATTGCTTGTTTTTTTGTTGATTGAATTAATTCTAAAAATTGATCGAAAAGATATGTGGCGTCGTTAGGTCCTGGTCCTGCTTCTGGGTGGTATTGCACTGAGAAACATGGCTTGTCCTTGATACGTATGCCAGCCACTGTATGATCATTTAAGTGTGTATGTGTAATTTCTACAGCTGGATTTGATTCTGCATCTGATTTGTCGATGGCAAAACCATGGTTTTGAGATGTAATTTCACCTTTACCAGTCACCAAATTTATAATAGGATGATTGATACCGCGGTGACCATTATGCATCTTGTAGGTTTTGATACCATTTGCCAAAGCGATGATCTGGTGTCCCAGACATATTCCAAATAATGGATGGTTGTTGTCTAGCACCTTTCGCGCAAGCGATATAGCGTCTTTTAAAGGCTCTGGATCACCAGGACCGTTGGAGATAAAATATCCATCTGGCTCAAAAGCTGCTAAATCCTCATAGGAGCTATCGTACGGAAACACCTTTATATAGCAATCACGGCTGGCGAGGTTGCGCAAGATATTAGTCTTGATTCCCAGATCTAAGGCGGCAATACGGTAGGTAGCATCTTCCTTACCAAAGAAATAGGGTTCTTTAGTAGAAACCTTTGAGGCCAGCTCTAAACCTTTCATGCTTGGTATTTGAGAAAGCTCCTTTTTAAGAGCGGCACGGTCGTCTACACGAGAGGAAACGATGGCATTTTGCGAACCATGTTCACGAATATGCGCAACCAAAGCTCTCGTATCTACATCTGAAATGATGATCAGATTTTGCTGCTGCAAAAACTCTGCTAGTGATGTGGAAGCCAAAGGCCTTGAAAAATCATTGGAGAAATTCTTACACACTAAACAAGATATCTTGACCGAACTAGATTCCAGATCTAAATCTGTAGCACCGTAATTCCCGATATGTGCATTAGTGGTTACCATGATTTGACCATAGTAGGAAGGATCTGTAAAAATCTCTTGATATCCTGTGGTACCAGTATTGAAACAGATCTCACCCGTTGCAGTTCCCTCTGGTCCAACCATCTTACCATGGAAAATGGTTCCGTCATTCAAAAGAATGATCGCGTCTTTTTTCTCTAAATATGCCATAATTCAAAAATAATGATAAAAAAAAAGGATCAATGCCGAAACATTAATCCTTTTATAATTGTTTATGAAGGGTTTTTTACTCTTCCTCATTAGTTGCTTCTGTAGTTTCCTTTTTAGGAGCTTCAGTTTTTGCCTTTCCACCACGACGACTACGTCTTGTAGTTTTCTTAGTGTCGGCGCCTGCTTTGTAAACATCGTTGTAATCAACCAACTCGATTAATGCCATATCTGCATTATCTCCTAGTCTATTACCCATCTTTATAATTCTAGTGTAACCACCTGGACGGTCACCCACTTTTGCAGCTACTTCTCTGAACAATTCTGTCACTGCTTCCTTACTACGTAATTGAGCAAAAGTCAATCGACGATTGTGAGTTGTGTCTGCCTTTGATTTAGTTATAAGTGGCTCTACGAATTGTTTAAGAGCTTTTGCTTTTGCAACAGTAGTGTTAATACGCTTATGCTCAATTAATGAACAAGCCATATTAGAAAGCATTGCCTTACGGTGTGCTGTCTTTCTACTTAAATGATTTACTTTTTTTCCGTGTCTCATTGTCTTCTATTTCTACAACTAGGTGAAAACCTAGTCACGGTCTAATTTATATTTTGAAAGATCCATACCAAAATTCAAACCTTTCACGTTTACCAACTCTTCTAACTCTGTCAAAGACTTCTTACCGAAGTTTCTGAACTTCATTAGATCATTCTTGTTGTAAGAAACAAGATCTCCAAGAGTTTCAACTTCTGCAGCTTTCAAACAGTTGAGGGCACGAACTGAAAGTTCCATATCCACAAGTTTAGTTTTAAGCAACTGACGCATGTGAAGACTTTCTTCATCATAAGTTTCAGTCTGGGCAATTTCATCTGCTTCAAGAGTAATTCTCTCATCAGAGAATAACATGAAGTGGTGAATCAAAGTTTTTGCAGCCTCAGTAAGAGCATGCTTTGGGTGAATGCTACCATCTGTGATGATTTCAAACACCAACTTCTCATAGTCAGTTTTTTGCTCTACACGATAGTTCTCTATACTGTATTTTACATTCTTGATAGGTGTAAAAATACTGTCGATTGCTATAGTTCCAAGAGCAGCGCTGCTGTTCTTGTTTTCTTCAGCAGGAACATATCCTCTTCCTTTCTCGATAGTTAATTCAAGATTAAGGTTTATGGAGGATTCTGTATTACAGATTACCATTTCTGGATTCAACACTTGAAAACCAGAAATATATTTTTGCATATCACCAGCGGTAAATTGATCCTTTCCAGAGAAAGAAACATTTACGACTTCACTATCTACCTCGTCAATCTGACGTCTAAATCTAACTTGTTTGAAGTTTAGGATTATTTCGGTAACATCTTCAACCACTCCTTCAATGGTAGAGAACTCGTGATCAACGCCTTCAATTCTGATAGATGTTATTGCGAATCCTTCCAAGGAAGAAAGTAATACTCTTCTAAGAGCATTTCCAACGGTCAATCCATATCCTGGTTCTAAAGGTCTGAACTCAAACTTACCTTCAAAATCGGTTGAATCGATCATGATTACTTTATCCGGCTTTTGGAAATTTAATATTGCCATAAGAATAATGTGGTTAAAAATTATTTAGAATACAATTCAACAATTAACTGCTCCTTGATGTTTTCAGGTATCTGAATTCTTTCTGGAACTGCTACAAATGTACCAGACATGCTGGCCTTGTTGAATGTAATGAAATCATATACATGCTCATTTGAAGAAAGTGCATCGTCAATAGCTGTAAGTGATTTTGATTTTTCTCTAACTGCAACAACATCACCTGCCTGCAATTGATAAGATGGAATGTTTACCAACTGACCGTTTACGGTAATGTGTCTGTGTGAAACAAGCTGTCTTGCACCTCTTCTGGTACGAGCCATTCCCATTCTGTATACTACATTGTCCAAACGAGACTCTGCTAGTTGAAGTAAAACTTCACCTGTAATACCAGAACTACGAACTGCTTTTTCAAACATTAAACGGAATTGCTTTTCAAGAATTCCATAAGTGTACTTAGCTTTTTGCTTTTCCTTAAGTTGTACCGCATATTCGGACTCTTTTCCACGTCTTCTTGCGTTACCATGCATGCCTGGAGGATAGTTTTTCTTCTCCAGTGCTTTACTAGGGCCAAAAATTGGTTCTCTGAACCTACGAGCAATTTTTGCCTTAGGACCTCTATATCTTGCCATTATAAAATTGTTTAAAAGTGATGTACTGTGAATTCAGGTCTATATCCTTCAGCAGTCTGATAATCACCAGATATTATTAAATTAATTATACTCTTCTTCTTTTTGGAGGGCGACATCCATTGTGTGGCAATGGAGTAACATCGATAATTTCAGTCACCTCAATACCAGCATTGTGAATCGTACGTATCGCACTTTCACGACCATTCCCTGGTCCTTTTACATAGGCCTTAACCTTTCTAAGTCCTGCCTCGTGAGCAACTTTAGAAGCATCCTCTGCAGCAAGTTGCGCTGCATATGGAGTGTTCTTTTTTGAACCTCTAAAGCCCATCTTACCAGCAGAAGACCATGAAATGACTTCTCCTTTTTTATTTGTAAGCGAAACAAGTATGTTGTTAAATGAAGATGAAATGTGAGCCTCACCTACACTTTCAACGATTACCTTACGCTTTTTTGCTACTGTTTTAGACTTTGCCATATCAGTTACTTATTATTTAGTTGCTTTCTTCTTGTTAGCGACAGTCTTACGTTTTCCTTTACGAGTACGAGAGTTATTCTTAGTACGCTGACCTCTTAATGGAAGCCCAGATCTGTGACGTATACCTCTGTAACAACCGATGTCCATCAAACGCTTGATGTTCATTTGAGTTTCAGAACGCAATTCACCTTCAATGGTAAATTCACCGATGGCATTACGAATCTTACCGATCTCGTCATCATCCCATTCACTTACCTTCTTATCTACACCAACACCAGTCGACAATAAAACTTCTTGAGCTCTACTTCTACCTACACCATAGATGTAAGTAAGTGCTATTTCTCCTCTTTTGTTTTTAGGTATATCTACCCCTGCGATTCTAGCCATAGCTTAACCTTGTCTTTGTTTAAATTTTGGGTTCTTTTTGTTGATAACGTAAAGGCGACCCTTACGGCGTACGATTTTACAATCTGCACTTCTCTTCTTTATCGATGCTCTAACTTTCATATCAATATCTATAAGTAATCCTTGCCTTAGTCAAATCGTAAGGACTCATTTCTAATTTAACTTTATCACCAGGAAGTAATTTAATATAATGCATGCGCATCTTTCCTGATATATGCGCTGTAACAACATGACCATTTTCCAACTCTACCCTAAACATCGCGTTTGATAAAGCTTCTATTATTGATCCATCTTGTTCTATCGCTGATTGTTTAGCCATAATTATGCTACTGCTTTTCTATTTTTACCAGTCTTTATAAGACCGTCGTAATGTCTATTCAATAAATATGAATTGATTTGTTGCATTGTATCAATTGCAACACCTACCATAATCAACATGGAAGTACCTCCATAAAACAATGCCCATGATTGAGTGACGCCCATTAGTGATACAAAAGCGGGAACAATCGCAACTAGCGCTAAAAAGATCGAACCTGGCAATGTTATTTGAGACATAATACGATCCAAATACTCTGAAGTTTCAGTTCCAGGTCTAATACCAGGAATAAATCCACCATTGCGTTTCAAATCATCTGCCATCTTATTAGTAGGAACCGTAATCGCTGTGTAGAAGTAAGTAAATACTATAATCAACAATGCAAAAACTAAATTGTACCAGAACCCGAAAATATCACCGAAAGCCGTAGCGACAGAAGTTGCCCAATCTGACTCCAATTGACCTAAAGCTTGAGGTACAAACATCAATGCCTGTGCAAAGATGATAGGCATAACACCAGAAGCGTTAAGTTTTAATGGAATATATTGTCTTGATCCAAAAACATTCTTTTCATATCCACCAGATGCAGTTCGTCTAGCGTACTGTACTGGTATCTTTCTTACTGCCATTACAAGCATAATACATGCCATGATGACTAATAACCAAATAACTATTTCAATAATTATAACAAAAGGACCACCTACGCCCTCAAATCGGGATACAAATTCTTGTGCAAAAGCTTGAGGTAAAGTAGCAATAATACCTACCATAATTAAGAGAGAGATTCCATTACCAATACCTTTATCAGTAATTTTTTCTCCTAACCACATGGCAAACACACATCCAGTGACAAGAATAATCGTCCCTACTACTAAAATCAACGTTTGATTATCGATCAAGTAAGCTTCAGGTGGCACACCTAAAGAACCTAGACTTAATAAATAACTAGGAGCTTGTACAAGACAAATACCTATGGTAAGCCATCTTGTGATCTGATTGATTTTACGTCTTCCAGACTCACCTTCCTTTTGTAACTTCTGTAAATATGGAACCGCAATACCCATTAATTGTACAACAATACTTGCAGAAATGTATGGCATGATACCCAAAGCAAAAACGGAAGCATTCGCAAACGCTCCACCCGTAAAGGCATTGAGTATGGAACCTATACCACCACCTTCAAAATTGGAGGCAAATCCCGCTAACTGAGTGGAATCTATAAAAGGTAATACCACCTGAGCACCAAAACGGTACACAAGCAATAAACTGAAAGTCATAAGAATACGATCTTTCAGTTCCTCAATCTTCCAGATATTTTTAATTGTATCAATTAACTTCATTGGGATTGATTATGCAGTTTCTATTTTACCACCAGCCTTTTCTATAGCTGCTTTCGCGGAAGCGGTAAATTTATGAGCTGTAACGGTAATAGCTGAATTGATTTCACCTCTACCTAGTATCTTAACAAGATCGTTTTTGTCAACCAAACGCTCTCTAATTAGATCTTCTACAACAATTGTATCACCCAATCTACCTTCTGCGTGGTACGCTTGAAGAGTATCCAAGTTAATTCCTTTATAGTCCTTGCGGTTAATGTTGGTAAAACCAAACTTAGGGACACGTCTTTGTAAAGGCATTTGACCACCTTCAAAACCGATCTTTTTAGAATAACCAGAACGAGACTTTGCTCCTTTGTGACCTCTTGTTGCTGTACCACCTTTACCAGAACCTTGTCCACGACCAATAATCTTTGCAGATTTCTTTACGGAACCTTCAGCAGGTTTTAAATTATTTAGACCCATTGTTCTTATGCTTTTTCTACGGTAACTAAGTGAGACACTTTTGCTATCATTCCCATAATAGCTGGTGAATCATCATGCTCAACTACCTGATTCATTTTATGCAAACCTAAAGCTTGCAGCGTTTTTTTCTGACGTGCCGTGCGGTTGATTGCACTACGCACTTTTTTTACGTGTAACTTGGCCATGATGCTTATCCGTTAAATACTTTATCTATTGAAACACCTCTTTGTTTTGCCACAGTCGCTGCATTACGCAGTTGTAACAAAGCATCAAAAGTTGCTTTCACCACGTTATGTGGATTTGAAGAACCTTGGTTTTTAGAAAGTACGTCGTGTACACCAACCGCTTCAAGTACGGCACGAATAGCACCACCTGCGATTACTCCAGTACCCGTTGCTGCAGGAAGTAATAAAACTCTTGCACCACCAAACTTACCTTTTTGCTCATGAGGAATAGTTCCCTTTTGCAAAGGTATGCGGACTAGATTCTTCTTTGCGTCTTCTACTGCTTTAGAAATAGCTTCAGAAACCTCTTTAGACTTTCCTAGACCATGTCCAACAACACCGTTTTCATCACCAACTACTACAATTGCAGAGAAACCAAAGGCACGACCACCTTTTGTTACCTTTGTAACACGTTGTACACCAACAAGGCGATCTTTAAGATCTAAACCACCTGGCTTTACAGTTTCAATATTTTTATACTTCTGATACATTACGTAAATCTTTCTAATTAAAATTTCAAACCGCCTTCACGAGCTCCTTCAGCTAGAGATAAAACTCTACCGTGATAAAGATAACCACCTCTGTCAAAAGAAACAGACTCAACGCCTGCAGCCTTTGCTTTCTCGGCTAGCTTCATTCCAACTTCTTTTGCAGCATCCTTCTTAGGTGCAGAAGATTTCAACTCACGTGAACTAGCTGAAGCGATTGTTATTCCATCTACATCATTAATAACCTGAGCATAAATCTCCTTGTTACTACGATATACTGATAGACGTGGACGATCTGCAGTACCAGAAACTGTTTTTCTGATACTACGACGGATCTTTTGTCTTCTAACTGACTTTGAAAATGCCATAATACTATATTCTTATGCTGATTTACCAGCTTTTCTTCTAATTATTTCTCCTACGAACTTGATTCCTTTTCCTTTGTATGGCTCAGGCTTTCTAAAAGCTCTAATTTTTGCGGCAACTTGTCCAACCAACTGCTTGTCAAAAGAAGTCAACTTCACGATTGGATTTTTTCCCTTTTCAGAAATGGTTTCAACCTTAACTTCAGGTGCAACGTCGATAACGATATTGTGTGAAAAACCTAAAGCAAGATCCAACTTCTGACCTTGATTAGAGGCTCTATAACCTACTCCAACCAACTCTAATTTCTTTGTCCAACCCACAGAAACACCCTGAATCATATTATTCACGAGTGAACGGTATAAACCGTGCTTAGCCCTGTGGTCCTTAGAATCTGAAGGACGAGTTACAAAAACTTCATTATCCTCAACTCTAATATCAACATCAGAAAATGGCTGAACCAATTTTCCTAGTTTACCTTCTACATTAATCTCACCGTCAGCAACCTTAACTTCAACTCCTGATGGTATTGCTACCGGATTATTTCCTATTCTAGACATAACTCTTTTTTAATAAACGTAACAAAGAACTTCTCCACCTACATTCTCAGATCTTGCCTGCTTATCAGTCATTACACCTTTTGATGTAGAGATGATAGCAATACCTAATCCATTTAGAATTCTAGGAAGCTCAGTAGACCCAGCATATTTTCTAAGACCAGGCTTAGACAAACGCTGAATATCCTTAATCACTGATTCTTTTGTGTCGCGGTCGTACTTAAGTGCAATTTTGATAACATCTTGAGTAGATTGTTCCATGAATTTATAACTCAAGATATAACCTTGATCAAAAAGGATTTTTGTAATTTCCTTTTTCAAGTTAGATGCTGGTATCTCAACTACTCTATGATTCGCACGCATAGCGTTACGAATTCTTGTTAAATAATCTGCTATTGGATCTGTATTCATAATCTTATCTTTAGACTAGTTACCAACTAGCTTTTTTAACACCAGGTATTAAACCTTTATTCGCCATTTCTCTAAACATTACTCTGGACAAACCAAATTGTCTCATATAACCTTTAGGACGACCAGTTAACTTACATCTGTTGTGCAATCTTACTGGAGATGAATTTTTAGGCAACTTTTGAAGCTCTTCATAATCACCTGCCTCCTTCAAAGCTTTACGCTTTTCAGCGTACTTTTCTACTAATGCTTCTCTTTTGCGCTCACGCGCTTTCATTGATTCTTTTGCCATCCTTAGTCCTTTTTAAAAGGTAAACCTAGCTCACCCAAGAGTGATTTAGCCTCTTTATCTGTTTTAGCAGTAGTAACGAATGTAATATCCATCCCTGCAATTTTATTTACTTTGTCAATATTGATCTCTGGGAAAATGATCTGCTCAGTAATACCAAGATTATAATTTCCTCTACCATCAAAACCAGTAGCTTTAATCCCTTGGAAATCTCTAACTCGTGGTAATGCTACAGTGATCAAACGATCCAAAAACTCATACATGCGTTCACCTCTAAGAGTTACTTTAGCTCCGATAGGCATACCTTTTCTCAATTTGAAAGAAGCTACATCCTTTTTAGATAATGTCGCTACCGCCTTTTGACCAGTAATCATGGTAAGCTCCTCTACAGCATAGTCGATAAGCTTCTTGTCAGCAACCGCTGCACCAACACCTCTACTCAAAACGATCTTCTGAAGTTTAGGTATTTCCATTACATTGGAATATCCAAACTCTTCTTTGAGTGAAGCAGCTACACGCTCTTTATATTCTTCCTTAAGTCTTGGAATGTATGACATGACTATATTTCTTCTTTAGTTGTACGTGCAATACGTACTTTTTTACCATTCTCTAGTTTGTAACCTACGCGAGTAGTTTTACCATTACCATCCACAAGCGAAAGGTTGGATACTTGAATAGCAGCTTCCTTTTGCTTTATTCCTCCTTGAGGATTTGTTGCACTAGGCTTCTCATGTTTGGAAACCATATTCACACCTTCAACGATGGCTTTATTCTTATCCAAGAATACTTTAGTCACTGTTCCTTCGCTGCCTTTGTGTTCACCAGCAATGACTCTTACAGTATCTCCAGATTTAATTTTCAATTTTCCCATAGCTTAATTATAATACTTCTGGTGCAAGTGATACAATCTTCATGAATTGACGATCACGTAACTCTCTTGCAACTGGTCCAAATACACGCGTACCGCGCATCTCAGAGTTAGGGTTTAAAAGAACACACGCATTATCATCAAATCTGATGTACGATCCATCAGGACGACGTACTTCTTTTTTAGTACGTACTACAACAGCAGTAGATACAGCTCCCTTTTTAATATTTCCGTTAGGTGTAGCCTCTTTGACAGAAACAACAATTTTATCACCAACAGACGCATAACGTCTCTTAGTACCTCCCAAAACACGAATACACAAAACCTCTTTGGCTCCAGTATTGTCTGCGACCTTTAATCTTGATTCTTGTTGTAACATTATTTAGCTCTTTCTAAAATTTCGACAAGTCTCCAAGTCTTGGTTTTACTAAGTGGACGAGTTTCCATGATGCGAACAGTGTCACCTTCATTACACTCATTCTTTTCATCGTGAGCAACGTACTTCTTAGTATTCAATACGAATTTTCCGTACATAGGGTGTTTCTGTCTCTTTACTTCTGCAACAACTATAGACTTATCCATTTTGCTACTGCGGACAACACCGATACGCTCTTTTCTTAAATTTCTTTCTTCCATTACAATTCGTATTATGAATTATTAAGTGCTGTTTTAAGTCTAGCAATCGTTTTACGTGCCTTAGTAATCTGTGATGGATTTTCTAATGGCGAAACAATATGCGTACGCTTCAAGTCAGCATATGACTTCTGAGACTCTGCAAGCCTGTCTTTCAATTCTTCCTGAGAATAACCTTTAACCTCTGATTGCTTCATGATATGCTTTTATTCTTGATAATCGCGAGCGACTATAAACTTGGTTTTTACTGGTAACTTTTGTGCAGCTAGTCTTAATGCTTCCTGTGCAGTAGCTAGTGGTACACCGGAAACTTCAAAGAGAATTCTACCCGGCTTCACAACAGCTGCCCAATATTCTACAGCACCTTTACCTTTACCCATACGAACCTCAAGAGGTTTTTTGGTGATAGGCTTGTCTGGGAATATTTTGATCCATAAAGAACCTTCACGCTTCATATATCTAGTAGCCGCAATACGAGCTGCCTCTATTTGACGAGAATTGATAAATTCTGAATCTAAAGACTTGATACCAAAAGTACCATAGGCTAGTTGATTACCTCTACCAGAATCTCCTTTCATGCGGCCTTTCTGCTGCTTTCTAAACTTTGTTTTTCTAGGTTGTAACATCTCTAGCTATATTATTTTCTACGACGACGACTGTTTCCACGGTCAGCGCCACCTTGTTTACCTTGTTTCTTTGAAAGACCAGCTAATGGAGAAAGTTCACGTTTTCCATAAACCTCACCTTTCATAATCCAAACCTTTACACCGATTCTACCGTAAGTAGTATGAGCTTCAACTAATGCATAGTCGATATCTGCTCTAAAAGTTGAAAGTGGAATACGTCCATCCTTGTATGATTCACTACGAGCCATTTCAGCACCGTTCAACCTACCAGAAATCTGTATCTTAATACCTTCAGCATTCATTCTCATCGCTGCTGCAATAGCCATTTTGATGGCACGACGATAAGAAATTCTATTCTCAATTTGTCTAGCAACACTAGCTCCAACTAAATGAGCATCGAGTTCTGGTCGTTTGATCTCATGAATATTGATTTGAACATCTTTTCCAGATATTTTCTTCAACTCTTCCTTAAGACGATCAACCTCTTGTCCACCTTTACCGATAATAATACCAGGTCTGGCAGTCATGATAGTTATGGTAACTAATTTAAGAGTGCGCTCAATTATGATTCTTGAAACGCTAGCCTTAGCTAAACGAGCATGTATATATTTTCTAAGCTTGTCATCTTCTGCAAGCTTATCTCCATAATCGTTTCCTCCGTACCAGTTAGATTCCCATCCACGGATGATTCCTAACCTATTACCTATTGGATTTGTTTTCTGTCCCATATTAACTATTTCTTCTCGGTATTGGATTCACCCAACACTAGAGTGACATGGTTAGATCTTTTTCTAATTCTGTGAGCACGACCTTGTGGAGCTGGTCTTAATCTCTTAAGCATTGTTCCACCGTCAACTCTAATTTCTTTGATGAACAACCCTGCATCTGCAACATCACCATCTTCATTTTTAGCTTGCCAGTTAGATACAGCAGACAGGACTAACTTGTCAAGTCGTCTAGCTGCCTCTTTAGAGGAAAATTTAAGAATATTAAGTGCATCCTCTACTTTCTTACCGCGAATAATATCAGCAACCAATCTCATTTTACGTGGAGATGTTGGGCAATTATTCAACTTTGCAAAAGCTATGCTCTTCTTTTCTTCCTTCAACCTTTCGGCCGTTTGTCTTTTACGAACTCCCATAGCTTAAGTTATTTTTTTCCCTTATTCTTAGCAGCTGCGTGACCACGGTAAGAACGTGTTGGAGAGAATTCTCCAAGCTTGTGTCCAACCATATTCTCTGTTACATAAACGGGAACAAATTGTCTACCGTTATGAACTGCTATAGTTTGTCCAACAAAGTCAGGTGTGATCATTGACGCACGAGACCAAGTCTTAATTACTGTTTTCTTTCCAGACTCAACATTTTGAGCCACCTTAGATTCCAACTTATGAAATACATAAGGTCCTTTTTTTAATGAACGAGCCATAATTTATTTCTTTCTACGTTCTAAAATATATTGAGTACTTGCCTTGTTCAAGTCACGTGTACGGTATCCTTTGGCAGGTACACCATTACGAGATCTTGGATGACCACCTGAAGCGCGACCTTCACCACCACCCATTGGGTGATCGACTGGGTTCATCGCAACCGGTCTTGTTCTTGGTCTTCTACCTAACCATCTGCTTCTACCAGCCTTACCACCAACAACAAGTTGATGATCACTGTTAGAAATCGCACCGATAGTAGCAAGACATTCTTGTAAGATCAATCTGATTTCACCAGAAGGCATCTTAACAGTAGCATACTTACCATCTCTTGCCATTAATTGTGCAAAGGATCCAGCACTACGAGCTATAACAGCTCCTTGCCCAGGTCGTAACTCAATACAACTAACAATCGAGCCCAATGGAATATTTGCAAGCTTCATTGCATTCCCTACTTCAGGAGCAACATTATCACCAGAAACAATGTTCTGACCTACTTGCAGTCCGTTTTGAGCAATCACATAACGCTTTTCTCCATCTTGATAATTTACAAGAGCGATAAATGCCGTTCTATTAGGATCATATTCAATAGATGCAACCGTTGCTGGCACACCATGACGATTTCTTTTGAAATCAATGATACGGTAGCGTCTTTTGTGACCACCACCTAAGTAACGCATAGTCATACGACCTTTTGCATTACGACCACCAGAACGTTTATTCGGAGCGAGCAAGCTCTTCTCCGGCTTATCAGTCGTGATGGCATCATAGCCATTCACAACTCTAAATCGCTGTCCTGGAGTTACAGGTTTTAATTTTCTTACTGACATTACAGTATTTTATTTATAGATTACTATAAAGATCGATGGTATCACCATCCTTGAGTTGTACAAAAGCTTTTTTAACTGCTGATGTTTTACCAACTTGCGTCCCTGTTTTAGTATGTTTAGTTTTACGAGCTATTCTAGTATTCATAGTTCTTACTTTAAGAACAGTCACACCGTACACCTCTTCAACTTCTTTCTTTATTTGAACTTTGTTAGCCTTGGGAGACACCTCAAAACCATATCGATTCAACAGCTCACTATCGCTAGTCGCCTTTTCTGTAATTATGGGTTTTATTAAAATGCTCATGGCTTATTTACTTAAATTTTCCTGAATTCCTTCTAGAGAACCTTCCAAGACGACCAAATTATTGGCGTTAATAATCTTGTAAGTGCTTAATTCTGAGTAAGTTATCACTTCGATACCCTTCAAATTTCGCGAAGACAAATATACATTATTATTTGATTCACCCAACACAAACAGGGATTTTTTATTTGAAAGTCCCAAGCTGCTTAAAACTTCCTTGAAATCACTGGTTTTAGGAGCATCAAAATTGAAGTCTTCCACAACCTGCAAGTTACCTTCAGAAACCTTCATGCTTAAGGCACTTTTACGTGCTAGACGCTTTTGTCCTTTATTAAGTTTGAAAGAATAATCTCTAGGCACAGGACCAAAGATTCTACCACCACCTCTAAACACTGGTGACTTGATAGATCCAGCACGAGCAGTACCCGTACCTTTTTGTTTTTTAATCTTACGTGTACTACCTACGATCTCTGCACGTTGCTTTGCTTTGTGAGTACCCTGGCGTTGATTAGCCTGATATTGCTTAACATCTAGATAGATAGCGTGATCATTAGGCTCAATTCCAAAAACATCATCTGATAACTCTATCTGACGACCCGTTTCTTTTCCTTTAATGTCTATAACTGCTACCTTCATTATTTCTGTACGATTACATAAGCATTCTTGTGACCAGGAACACAACCTTTAACTACAAGGATATTTTGTTCTGGAACAACTTTAAGAACTCTTAAATTTTCAACTTTTACTTTTTCGTTACCCATCTGTCCAGCCATGCGCATTCCTTTGAATACACGTGCAGGATAAGATGCCGCACCGATGGAACCAGGAGCTCTCAAACGGTTGTGTTGACCGTGTGTCGCTTGACCTACACCACCAAAACCGTGGCGCTTCACAACACCCTGAAATCCTTTTCCTTTTGAAGTACCACTGATATCGACAAATTCACCTTCAGTAAACATATCAACACTTACAGTGTCACCTAATTTGTACTCCTTATCAAAACTCTTGAATTCAGCAACTTTTCTCTTGACAGCAGTACCAGCTTTCTTAAAGTGCCCTTGAGCAGCTTTAGAAGCATTTTTGTCTGATTTGTCATCGAAACCTAATTGCAGCGCGGCATAACCGTCTGTTTCTTCAGTTCTGACTTGGGTAACTACACAAGGGCCAGCTTGGATAACGGTACATGGCATATTCTTACCATTCTCGTCATAGATGCTGGTCATCCCTATTTTTTTTCCTATTAACCCAGACATAATTATTAATTAATTGTTATTGTATTTTGTTTGTTGCGCTTTCGCGAAAGCGAAATATGATCAAATATTTATCACACTTTAATTTCTACTTCAACCCCACTAGGAAGTTCAAGTTTCATCAATGCATCAATCGTTTTTGAAGAAGAACTGTAGATATCCAACAATCTCTTGTAGGAACTAAGTTCAAACTGCTCACGTGACTTCTTGTTTACGTGAGGAGATCTCAATACGGTAAATATTTTTTTGTGAGTAGGCAATGGAATCGGGCCAGTTACGACTGCTCCAGTACTTTTCACGGTCTTTACAATCTTTTCAGCAGATTTATCTACCAGCATGTAATCGTAAGACTTTAACTTGATTCTGATTTTTTGACTCATCTCTTGAAAATTAATTGTTACCTTTTGCTGCTGCGATTACTTCTTCACTAATACTAGAAGGAGTTTCTGCATAGTGAGCAAATTCCATAGTGGATGTTGCACGACCTGAAGAAAGCGTTCTAAGTGTTGTAACATAACCGAACATCTCTGAAAGAGGAACTTCTGCCTTTACCACTTTTGCACCAGCTCTATCGCTCATATCATTTACTTGTCCACGGCGACGGTTCAAGTCACCAACGATATCACCCATGTTTTCTTCTGGAGTGATGACCTCTACTTTCATGATAGGCTCAAGAATTACGGCACCAGCAGCTTTTGAAGCAGCTTTGTAACCCATTCTAGCAGCAAGTTCAAATGATAGAGCATCAGAATCTACCGGGTGGAAAGATCCATCCTTAAGAGTTACTCTCATACTATCCATCTCAAATCCTGCTAAAGGACCGTTATTCATTGCTTCTCTAAATCCTTTCTCAATCGCTGGGATAAATTCCTTAGGAATGTTACCACCTTTGATTTCATTGATAAATTGAAGACCTTCTGCTACTTTACCTTCTGCATCTTCATGAGCAGGCTCCATAGTAAATACGATATCTCCAAACTTACCACGTCCACCAGATTGCTTTTTGTAAGTCTCACGGTGATCTGCAGATCTAGTGATGGCCTCTTTGTACTCTACTTGAGGCGCACCTTGATTTACCTCTACCTTGAACTCACGTCTCAAACGATCAACGATGATATCTAAGTGAAGCTCACCCATTCCTGAAATGATCGTCTGGCCAGAAGCCTCGTCAGTTCTTACTTGGAATGTTGGATCTTCTTCAGCCAATTTAGCCAAAGCCATCCCCAATTTATCTACGTCTGCTTTGGTTTTAGGCTCAACAGCAATACCAATTACCGGATCAGGGAAGTCCATAGATTCCAATACGATTGGGTGCTTTTCATCAGACATGGTATCACCAGTCTTGATGTCTTTAAATCCTACCGCAGCACCTATATCTCCAGCCTCGATATAATCGATAGCGTTTTGCTTGTTGGAGTGCATTTGGTAAATACGCGAGATACGCTCTTTCTTACCAGAACGATTGTTCAATATATAAGAACCAGCATCTAAACGACCTGAATAAGCACGGAAGAACGCCAAACGACCTACAAATGGGTCTGTAGCAATCTTGAATGCAAGAGCTGCAAATGGTGCAGTTACATCAGGCTTACGTAATTCCTTCTCATCAGTATCAGGGTTGACACCAACGATTCCTTCCTTATCAGTTGGAGCAGGCAAATATCTACACACAGCATCCAATAAGAATTGAACACCTTTATTCTTAAATGCAGAACCACAAATCATTGGAATGATTGCCATATCCATTACTGCGGCACGTAGTGCTGCATGGACTTCTTCCTCAGTTATGGAATCTTCATCTTCCATATATTTCTCAAGAAGGGTCTCGTCATAAGTAGCTACCTCTTCGATAAGCATACCTCTATATTTACGAGCCTCAGCCTTAAGTTCTTCTGGGATTTCAATAACATCAAAGGTTGCGCCTTGAGTATCATCATGCCATACAATCGCACGATTTTTTACAAGATCCACAATTCCTTTAAAATCACCTTCCTCACCAATATTCAATACGATAGGCACCGCATTAGACTTCAACATATCTTTTACTTGCTGACAAACAGCAAGAAAGTTAGAACCTTGACGGTCCATTTTGTTTACGAAACCTATACGTGGCACTTTATAGTTATCAGCTAGTCTCCAGTTTGTTTCTGATTGTGGCTCAACACCATCAACCGCACTAAACAAGAATACCAACCCATCAAGTACACGCAATGATCTATTTACCTCTACAGTAAAGTCAACGTGTCCAGGAGTGTCAATAATATTAAAGTGATAATCTTTAGTTTCTGGTAACGGCTGTGCGTTCTCCATAGGGAATTTCCAGGTACAAGTTGTTGCAGCAGATGTGATCGTAATACCACGCTCCTGCTCTTGCTCCATCCAGTCCATAGTAGCTGCACCATCATGCACCTCTCCTATTTTATGGCTTACCCCAGTATAAAAAAGAATACGCTCTGTCGTAGTGGTTTTACCCGCATCAATGTGCGCAGCAATTCCAATATTTCTTGTGTATTTTAAGTCTCTTTGTGCCATTTTTAGAATCTAAAGTGTGAGAATGCCTTATTGGCTTCTGCCATTTTATGAGTATCTGTTTTCTTCTTAACTGCCGCACCTTCTTCCTTTGCCGCGGCAAGGACTTCAGCAGCTAGTTTTTGGGAGAAAGATTTCTCATTACGCTTTCTAGAATAGCTTATCAACCATTTCATTGCGGTTGAAATCTTTCTATCTGGACGTATTTGCATTGGAATCTGGAAGGTCGCTCCACCTACACGACGGCTACGCACCTCTACGTGAGGCATTACGTTTGATAACGCATCTTTCCATATTTCAAGTGAAGTCTTTTCCTCATCTTGGTTTTTCTCTTCAACGATATCCATCGCATCATAGAAAATTTTAAATGCTACCGACTTCTTACCATGCAACATCATCATGTTGACAAATCGAGTCACTAGCTGGTCATTGAAACGCGGATCTGGAAGGATCGGGCGTTTTTTTGCCTGTCTTTTTCTCATTTCTTCTCTTTGAGTTTGTTATTAGATGCCCACATTGTGGACACTAAAAGTTAATTACTTCTTAGGGCGTTTTGCACCATACTTAGACCTACGTTGTGTGCGATCTGCAACACCTGCGGTGTCCAGCGCCCCACGAACGATGTGGTATCTAACTCCTGGTAAATCCTTTACCCTTCCACCTCTAACCAATACTATCGAGTGCTCTTGTAGATTGTGTCCTTCTCCTGGAATGTATGCATTCACTTCCTTACCGTTGGTAAGTCTTACACGTGCCACCTTTCTCATTGCTGAGTTAGGTTTCTTAGGTGTAGTAGTGTAAACACGAGTACAAACTCCACGACGTTGAGGACAAGAATCTAAAGCAGCCGATTTGCTCTTCTTGGTTATTTTGGACCTTCCTTTACGTACTAATTGTGAAATCGTTGGCATATTGTTTTACGCTAATAAATTAATCCCCTATTTTAGGGTCGGCAAAGGTATGAATAATATTTACTTATTCAAATCTCATTTCCAAGTTTTTACCATAACTTTTTTTGACATAATCTTAAAAAGATTCGTTATCCCATTTTTGCGGCATAGGCTAAATAGAGATTCCCTTGATAAAGAAATCAGTCCTTATTATATATATACTTTTTAGCATAGGTCTTTTTGCGCAGACAGATCACACCCAAATATTCTTATTCCCAGATACACAATCGGTACAGCCGACGGATACTATTTTTCTAAAGAAAACAGAAAATCAGATCTCCAGCCGTCAATTAGATAGCATTAAAATCAATTTATTCCGTAAAGGCTACCTCAATCTAATCATTGCGGACACATTAAGAAAAAACACCAACCAGTTAAGCATCGTTCTCAACAATCTTTTCACGACAATCATCATGAAGGAGAATGATAACCTGGAAAATGGAATAATAATGGAGAGTTCGCTTTCGCGAAAGCGACCTAAAAAAACAACACCAGATAAATTTCTTGAAGAACTTGAAGCAGTTCAAAAAAAATACAACAATCAAGGTTCTCCTTTTGCAGAAGTCATGATCAACCGTTGGGATTTCACCAAGCAAGACACGGCCACTTTATTTTATGAGGTGAAAAATATCGAGCAGCGGCAAATTGACAGAATTATTGTGAATGGATACCCAAAGTACCCAAGAAATGTTATCGAAAATCTTGTAGCCAACCATACAAAGCTTAACAGTAAAAATATAGATCGGCTATCGACGAGGTTGGCAAATTTGAAATACTTGGAAAGCATCAAAGAGCCAGAAGCTCTTTTTAAAAAAGACAGCACCCTACTTTACGTTTACTTAAGGAAAAAAAATGCGAATAAAGCCGATGGATTGATTGGTTTCAATACTGATGATGATGGCAAACTGAATATAAATGGGTTTGTAGATGCCAGTCTGATCAACAATTTTAATCGTGGTGAACGATTTGACTTTGAGTATCGCAATGATAATAATGATCAAACTAATGTCTCGTTACAACTAAGCGTTCCATCATTATTATTTGAACGAATAGGAATTACAAGTAGCCTCAACATAACGAGAAGAGATTCTATTTATCAAAACTCAAGTTTTGTTGTAGGATTGAGTTACCAATTTTTGGGCAGCTGGAACACGCAACTGAATTATTACAGCAAATCCTCTACTGAGGAAAACAATCTGATCAATGTAAACAACTTTCAAACGCGTGGTGTTGTAACACAATTAACTTATGGAGGGAATTCCGCAAATGCACTTCAACCAGAAACCCTGAGCTTTTTGTTGGGCATGGGCTATTACCATAGAAATTTGGAAAATCAATCCGATGGTCAATATTCACTGGACTTGTCGTTTGAAAATCTCTGGCCACTATTGAACAAGCTGCACCTCAAAACAACGCTAAATGCTCATCTTTTGAAAACGGAACGATTGCAATTTAACGAGCTGACACAAATCGGTGGCATCAAGACAATTCGAGGATTTAATCAAAATAGCATCGACACAGCGGCTTACACTTTACTGCAAACAGACGTTAGATACAGTTTCAACGACCGGTTTTACATCAACTTATTGAACGACGGTGGCGTTTTTGAAGAATATATACAGAGAAAACCTCAATTTTTATACTCGTTTGGTGCAGGATTCGGAATATTAACACAGGCAGGAATACTGAGATTAGAGATTGCAAATGGGCGCTTTTTAAATTCTAATGAGAGCATTTCCAGTACGATAGCCCATCTAAATTTTACTATATTATTTTAGTAAAGTTATCTTATTGTTAAGCAGCCCTTAAATAATTCCATAAATTAGTCTTGAAAAGTTGTTTTATTAACTGTTTTTTGGCACTTTTGGCTCTGGCTAATTCAAATAAATCTAAACATGAAAACAAAATTAAATGGAATTTTGACGCTTTTACTAGCGTTAGTTGTGCAAGTAGCTTTTGCACAGCAAACGGTTACCGGTAAGGTAACTGATCCAGAGGGTCAACCTATTCTAGGTGCAACCGTATTGGTAGAAGGTAGTTCAAAAGCTACCACAACAGATTTCGATGGTAACTATGCTATATCTGCTAGCCCAGAAAATACGTTAGTTATTTCATTCTCTGGATATGAGCCGCAAAGCTTTGTGGTAGGAAACAAAACTGTTATCAATGTTTCGCTCAAAACCTCACTTGAAGCAGTTGTGGTCCAAGCTTATCGCACAACAACAACTAAAGAGAATAACATTGCAGCATCCCAATTAAATGCAGAAGAAATTGTGGATCGTCCAAATGCGTCTGTAATTCAAAGACTTCAAGGTCAAGTACCAGGTTTGACCGTTCAAACTAGTACAGGGCAACCAGGAGGAAATGCATTTATTCAATTAAGAGGTGCATCATCTTTGAACGGTAACACAGAACCTTTGATTATAGTAGATGGAGTCCCGGTTGATGAAGATGCATTTGCTACCTTTAATCCAAATGACGTCGAAACGATTGTCACTTTGGTAGACGGTGCTGCCACGGCGATTTATGGTAACCGAGGTGCTAACGGTGTTATACTTATAACAACTAAAGGGGGTAAATTTGATTCTCCACTGCAAATTTCCTACAGTGGTCAAACAGGTTTTACCCAATTTATAGATACCGATTATAATAGATATGATTCAAGAGGATTATTAAGATTAGAGAATCGATTAGGTGCCGGTCTTGGACAAACTTTAACTCAAGAAGAGATTGATAACTTTAATATCAATACCGATTGGGAAGATATATTTTTCCAAACAGGTACGAATCAAAATCACAATCTAAGTTTAAGATCTGGAGGGCAAAATGTTTCTCAATTTACATCAGTAAGTTACAACGAATCAGAATCTGCTCTTGTAGGCAGAACTCTTCAAAGAATGTCCTTTAGAACAAATGTAAACGGAAAATCCAATAATGGTAGGTTTAGATTTGGAACAACTACCTATCTAGGTTTTTCAGATTCTAGGACCGCAGGTGCAGACGGTAGCGGTTCAGTATTTTTTAACCCTATCTGGCCTGCATATAACGGACTGCCATATTTAGATCCTAATGTCAATACATCCGAACTTTTAACAGGTGCTGCGGCATTTAATTTTGCCAATGCGCCTTATGTTAATCTTAATAGTATCGACTTTGATCGTGATGAACAGGACGAAATAAAACTTATCCTAGGTGGTGACGCGGCATATGATTTGAACGATGAATTTACTCTTAGATATAGAATAGGTCTAGATTACACCCAAGTAAATGATCTTGATGCAACAAGCCCACTCTCTGCCCTTGCAAGAGTACGTGCAGGAAGTAACGACTTTGAGCCTTTTGAAGGGACTACCACTCAATCGACTGCGAGAGATATCCGTTTTAACTCAAACGTAAATTTGGGTTGGTCAAAAAAGTTTGGAGACGGAACCGAAGCAGAAAAGAAGCATAAAGTTGATGCAAATGCTTATCTAGAGTATGTAAAAGGTCATTTCGAAAGCTTCGGCTTCAATCAAGTCGGGCTAGATCCTAGGACCTACGCTCCTGGTTCTGGTATATCCTTTATCGACGATAATGGAAATAGTGATGAGGTAGGTGCTGATGCTTTTGGTACTAAACTTGAAACTGGACTGTTCTCTATCTTCGGAAACGTTGCATATGATTACGATAAAAAATATGGAGCTGAAGTAACTGTGAGACGAGACAAGTCATTTAGATTTATTGAAAACGATGGTTGGGGAACTTTTTTCTCTGCTGCATTACGATGGAATATTAGTGAAGAAGATTTTTTGAAGGATAGTGATGCAATAGACCTTCTTAAGTTGAGAGTCTCCTACGGTGAAGCAGGTAACGATAGGATATCTGGAGGATTTTATGGTGCTTTGAATAATACACGACAGCTATTTGTTACTGGAGTAGGGTACAGAGATGTACAAACGTTTGTGCCTAGTAATACTGTTCCGGTTGCTGATCTTACATGGGAAACTGTTTCAACAATAAATGTTGGTGTAGATTATGCTCTATTCAAAAATCGTCTTTACGGTAATCTAGAATTGTACAATCGAGTAACTACAGATTTATTTGCACCACAAAACATCTCATTAGTTAACCCTAGTTCTAATGTTAACACGAATGTGGGAAGCTTGAGAAATAATGGTGCGACTTTAGTAGTCAACTATGACTTGATTCGTGCAGAAGAACCTGGGGACTTCGAGTTTACAGTTTTTGCTAACGGTACCTATAACGAAGATGAAATACTTGAACTTGCCCCAGAAGATGGAAGGATTGACAATGGTGGATTAACAATTCTTCAAGAAGGGCAAAGAATCAATGAATTTTTTCTTGTACCTTATGTAGGTGTGAATCCAGCGAATGGTAATCTGCTTTTTAGAGATATTGACGATAATATTACTGAAACTATTGATAATGAAGATCGAAGATTCAATGGAAAAAGCTTAAACCCAGAGTTTTTTGGAGGATTTGGATTTAGAGCTGCATATAAAAACTTCTTTATTGAATCTCAATTTAGTTATGTTACTGGTACAGGTTTCTTGGATGGAGATTATGAGAATTTGTTAGATACAAATTTTGCGGGTAATGGTACATTGTCAGCAGATCTTGAAAGAGCTTGGACTCCTGATAATCGTGTTACAGATATACCTAGTAATAACGCCACAAATTTAAATCCAGCGGCAAATAGCGATCGCTTTTTCGTAAACTCTAATTTTTTGAGATTACGCTTTGCGCAAATAGGATATAATCTACCACAAACTCTCGTGGAGAACTCTTTCTTAAACAGTGCAAGAATTTACGTTACGGGAGAAAACTTATTAACTTTCTCAGAGTTTAGAGGTAGTGACCCTGAACAAAGACAAGTCCAAACTGCTTTTGATTTTCCTCAAGGTAGAATAGTTGGATTCGGTCTAGATCTTAACTTTTAAAATAAAAAAAATGAAAAAATTAATAATAGCATTTACGTTAGTTGCTGCTATGTACTCGTGTGAGGACGCAACTGATATAATCCAACCTGGGGAATTAGGCGAAAGCGCCGCGTTTGTAAACACCAACGACCTAGTCATAGGGAACTTTGGTATATATTCTTTGGTAAATAGTAATACATCCATAGCGTTCACTTCACGTTTTACAGATGAGGTTTCCATTGGATCTTCTCATGGAGGACAAGATATAGCGATTCACCAGGGAATACTTAATGAGAACAGTGGCTATGCAGAGGCTCTTTGGGCAAATAACTATAGAGTTATTTTTCGAGCTAACAGTTTATTGGCAGCTGCAGAAAACATTGTCCCAGAAGAAGGTGAACAAGAGGCATATGATGAGGCTATTGGTACAGCCATAGCTCTAAGAGCCTATGCATATAGTCAACTGTTAGCCTATTATGGCGAAGATCTTTTAGACGACAGTTCATTAGGAGTTATATTGATTGATTTCCCGGCAAATGCGAGCACCTCTCTACCGAGGAGCACAGTTGGGGAAACTTTTGAATTTATTTTTGATGATTTAGAAACTGCCGAAAATTTATTGATAAGTGCGAATACCGAGTTTAATGAATTTTTAGTTTCCAGAAGTTTTATTCAAGCTTTGAGAGCTAGGGTTGCTAATTACAGAGGAGATAACAGCCTTGCATCATCAAATGCGAATGCAGTATTAGCAAATTTCACGCTACCTACAGAAGGTGATGAGGAAGAGTTAAGTGAATTTTACGGTGACGTACCTGGAGCAGGAGGAGATGAAGCTATCTTCACTCTTGAGGTAACATTGAATAGTGGCCCTGCATTAGTAAGTCTATTTAACACTAATGCAAGCGACTTGGATGGTGGACCAATTTTTGAAATGAGTAGAGATGTATTTAATATCCTTCAGTCAAATTTCGAAAGTAATGGCGATGTTCGTCGTAACGTTTATGTTGATCCTTCTTCTGAAATTTCAGCAACCCCTATGGATGATGTAAACCCAAGAGATAGTGATCAGATTGTTATAGACAAATATCCTGGCAACCCAATATTAGGTGGTCTTGCTGGTGGTTTACGTAATAATAATAAGATCATACGAACGGCCGAAATGCATTTCATTTTAGCAGAAGTAGCAGCTCGAACAGCAGGCTTTACTGAAGCGGCAAGACAAATTGATTTGGTGAGAAATGCACGTTACACCACCCCAGTAGTAACACCTGCATACACTTCAGCGTCTGAGGCTTTTACTGATATCCTATTAGAACGACGACTAGAATTGTTTGTTGAAGGACATCGTTATATTGATGTTAGAAGGTTAGGTGCACTAGCAGGAATAGGGTATGATAGAAATCCGGTAGACTGTACATTATACCAGTCACCCCTATGTGACCGTCCAGCAACAGACACAGAAACTCAGTACTTGCCTATTCCATTGGCTGAATTTACTGGAAATCCTGCTATAAGTGGACAACAAAACCCAGGTTATTAATTTAAAACAAAGCATGATGAAAAATTTATATAATTATACAGCAATACTATTGGCCTGTATCATGGTTAGCTGTGAAGAAGAACCTGTCATTTTTGACAATGTTGGCGGCGCAGAGTTAGTTAGTTTCGAAGATACGTTTGTTCAAGTTCCTGTAAATGTCGGTGAGGGATCTGGTACAGCTTCGGCAACTGTAGAGGTGTCTACTATTTCCAATGTAGATAGAACGTTTAATGTGAGTGTGGTATCCGAAGAGTCTACAGCTCCGAGCTCTTTTTATTCCGTTCCAACTACTGTTACTATACCAGCTAACTCATATGAAGGAGAGTTAATTATTACTGGAAATGAGGATGCTGCTTTAACACCAGCTGGTAGTACAGTTATTGTTGAATTGGCAGATGGGTCAGGTGATGCTATTACAAATAAGAGAACTACCTTTAATGTTTTCTTAGCCTGTCCACTAGATGACCAATTTCTAGTGGGAGAATATAATCTAATTGTAACTGCATCTGCAGGTGCCTTCGGCGCTCCTATTTTCAGAGGTCCAGCGGGAGGTACGTCTACAGTCGTTACTTTAGAGGTGGATTCGCCGACAAGCAGAACCTATAGAGCCATTCCTAGAGGAACTAATTCTGCTAATGCACGTACTTTTACACTAACTGTTGGATGTGATGGCATCAACTTACTTGGTAATGTTGCTGATCCTGTAAATCCACCATTGTTGTACGGGCCAGGTCAAGTAGACGGAACATATGACCAATCAGATGATAGTGAGGCCATTATCAACTTCACAGGAAATGTTAACTCTGCATTCGGTGGTAGTGCTTCGCAAGGAGAATTCGTATTACAAAAAAGATAGTATAAAAGTTTTTTAGTTAACCCGCTTAGAAATTCTAAGCGGGTTTTTTATTGCGCAAAACTCAGCGATCAAATGCTATCTTTGCCTCATGGAATCAAAACAACAAATTCACGGTCTCAGACCTATTTTGGAAGCTATAGAAAGTGGAGAAGAAATCTCTAAGATTTACTTTCTGAAGGAAGGAAATGGAGTATTGTTCAATCAGCTGAAGTTTGCTGCTAAAAAAGCAGGGATAGCAACATCCTTTGTTCCAGAAGAAAAGCTTTATAAACTAACTAAGGAAAATCATCAAGGTGCCGTAGCGGTCCTTTCCCCTATTTCCTACCAAAATCTTGAGGAAGTTTTAGAAGCTACCGATCTAGAAACAAATCCCGTATTTCTATTACTTGACGGTATTACAGACGTTGGTAATTTTGGTGCCATTATTCGTACGGCAGAATGCACTGGTGTATCTGCAATTATTTTGTCTGAAAAAGGATCAGCTCCTGTTAATGGAGTGGTTGTAAAAACAAGCGCTGGGGCAGTTTTCAACATCCCTATGTGTAAGGTAAATCACCTTAAGGATGCGATATACCTTATGCAAGCTTATGGGATAACCATTATTGGAGCTTCTGAAAAAGCCGAAAAATCGATTTTTGATACTGAACTTAACAAACCTATTGCCATAGTAATGGGTTCTGAAGATCGAGGTATCAATCCTTCTACCCTAAAAACATTAGATGAAACTTTCAAATTACCTATGTTAGGTAAGATAGCGTCTCTAAATGTATCCGTAGCATGTGGAGCGATGTTGTATGAAGTGGTGCGTCAAAGACAATAGACCTACTCTTCTTCATCAACAGGAATCGGTGAGAAGTTTCCATCTTCATCAAATTGTTGCAGGAACCAATCTTCCTCATCAGATAATACTTTCTGATTCGCCTTTGCAAAAGGCTTTTCTTTTGGGATGCTTACCTTTAGAAATATGGCAAGTATCAAACCGGCAACCGCACCGCTTAAATGACCTTCCCAAGACATATTGGGTTTGATAGGAAGCATATACCACACAAGGCTACCATACAAAAACACGACAATCAAACTGGCGGCAATTTGGCGGTAGTTATTGAGAAATATTCCTTTGAAGAAAATGAAACTGGCTAAAAAGTAAACGATACCGCTAGCACCTATATGGTAGGAATCTCTACCAATGAGCCATGTCAATATCCCGCTCATCAAAATCCCGTAGATAAGCACTTTAGAACTCCAATTATAATAGAATAGACTCAGGAAAAATAATAGTACGGCAATAGGCGCAGTATTACTCCATAGATGAGAAAAACCTGAATGAATAAACGGACTTGTAAAAACACCAAGGATACCTTCCAGAGTTCTAGGCCGAAGACCATATTTTGTAAAATCTGTATGGAATCGCATCTCGATCCAGAATGCAAACCACATCAGGAAGACGAATAAGATAGGCTTCATCAACCACTTCATCTCAAATGTGGATACATTGTTGTTCATGGATCTGTGAAATCAATAACCTAGCCTTTGTGACAAGAGCCGTAATATTGTCATAGGAATATATACCATTATAAGAAACCTTCGTATCATGACACAAATACCTTTAGCGGAACGAATACGACCTACTAATCTCACAGAATACTTAAGTCAATCACATCTTGTGGGTGAAAAGGGTGCATTAAGAAATCATATCCTTAATGGTACCATTCCTTCCTTTATTTTATGGGGACCACCTGGTACTGGTAAAACAACACTGGCAGAAATAATAGCCCAAGAATCACAACGCCCATTCTACAAGCTTAGCGCAATCAACAGTGGTGTTAAAGACATACGAGAGGTTATTGATAAAGCTAAAAATGCTGGTGGAATATTTACCCAAAAAAATCCGATTTTATTTATAGACGAGATCCACAGATTTAGTAAATCACAACAAGATTCGCTACTAGGTGCTGTAGAACGCGGCTGGATTACATTAATAGGTGCAACTACCGAAAACCCAAGTTTTGAGGTGATTCCTGCTCTGTTGAGCCGCTGTCAGGTTTACGTACTTGATGCTTTCTCCAAAGATGAACTGGTTCAACTACTTCATCGAGCGTTGACCACAGACAAATACCTAAAGGAAAAACAAATAGAGCTCCAAGAGACCGATGCACTTTTGAGAATTAGTGGTGGTGATGCCCGCAAACTCCTGAATATTTTTGAGCTGGTCATCAACTCCCAAAACGAGCCTAAGATCACCATTACCAACGAAATGGTATTGGATCAAGTGAGTTCCAATCCTGCCAGATATGACAAAACCGGCGAGCAACATTATGATATCATAAGTGCATTCATAAAAAGCATAAGAGGTAGCGATCCTAACGCATCTGTCTACTGGCTCGCTAGAATGATAGAAGGTGGAGAAGATCTCAAATTTATTGCACGACGCATGTTGATTCTAGCCAGTGAGGATATTGGAAATGCCAATCCTACAGCACTCATCATGGCTAACAATACCTTTCAAGCGGTGAGTACTATAGGCTATCCAGAATCGAGAATCATATTAAGTCAATGCGCTATTTATCTTGCGACTAGCATCAAAAGCAACGCCTCCTATCTCGCCATTGGGAACGCACAAAAGATAGTGAAGCAAACTGGTGATTTATCGGTTCCATTAGGTTTGCGTAATTCACCAACTAAATTGATGAAAGAATTGGGCTACGGCGATGACTACAAATACGCTCACGATTTCAATGGCAACTTTGCTTTCAATGAATTTTTGCCTAAAGAAATAAGCGGCACTACCCTATTTGAACCAGGAAACAATCCAAGAGAGAAATCACAACGAGAATTTCTAGAAAAACGCTGGGGCAAACATTACAATTACGGCAGCAACAAGGAGTGAATCTGCTTAAGATCACTTACTACAATTTCATCTTGGGTATGATGAGCGGTATCTGTGAACCAGATAGTACGCAAACCGATCTTGCGAGCGCCTAAAATATCTGCCTCATGACTATCTCCTATCATCACACTATTGCCCGTAGTTGCGCCTGTATCTTTCAAAGCGCGCTCAAAAATAGCTGGATCTGGTTTTTTCACACCAGCCGTTTCCGCTGTGAGGACATATTTAAAATAAGGCGATAGCCCAGAGTTCTGCAGTTTTCTTGCTTGAACCTCATCAAAACCATTGGTGATGATGTGCAACTCAAATTGATCCTTAAGGGTGTCTAACAATGGCGTACAATTGGGAAACAAATGATTATGATTAGGCAAGTACTCCAGATACAAATCTGCCATTTTGTTGATGTGATCGTCTGCCACACTAAAATTACAGGCATCAAAAGTATCCTTGAGTCTGCGGTACCTCAACTCTTCTTTGGACATCTCGCTTTCGCGAAAGCGTTTCCAATATTGCAAATTCAAAGGCTGGTACACCTCGATAAACTTTTCGAGATCCAGGCCTATCTGTTCTTCTTCAAAGATCTGTGCATAGGCCATTTTGCTGTTTCGGTCAAAATCCCACAAAGTGTGATCCAGATCAAAAAAAACGTGCTTGATTCCCTTAAAGTTACTCATCTATTATAGATTCTAATATTTCTAACGCGTGACTCTTGATGTCACGGTCAAAATGTTCATAATGAAACTGTACGATAAAGTTTCCATGCACGTTGTCGACCACTTCCTGTATTTCTTTCAATATGGATTGCTGGCCACTGCGCGTTTGCAATGCCATCGTGTTATAATGCAAACAATACGGATGGATAAGCAAAGGTGTTTGCACCTCATAATCCAGATCATAGAAATAAAAAGGCAGGCTTGTGGAAGCTCTAAAACCAGGTTCTGCCACATAACCCATGCTATAATCCTCCATGGTTTTTGTATCTACCAGCAGCTTGTAGTGTCCTGGCATACTTATTTTGGAATTTGCCGCCATGGTGTGCTGTAACGGTCTTTTTACTAGTTCCTCAAAGCGTTTTTCCTCCTGGTAAACGTCATCACTAGATGTGTTTGAGGAGAAGCGCAAACCAACTTTTACATAGTCAGCAATATGTTTGATCGCCTCAACATAGCTTTTGCTTTTGTAGGTAACACCTGTGTTGAAATCATTGTAATTCCCCAAATGGAAGAAGAAAACCATATCTGCACGATTTTTTTTAGCTCGAGACCTATCAAACCTTATTTTCTTGATAGGTACCAAGATTTCATCACTGTTGTCATATGGATCTTCGCGTAAATTGAGTAAGGTTTTGATCTGCTTCCAGGCACGGTTGAGTCTCAAATTGCGCACGTGACGTGAGAAAAGAGTCGCATTGACAATAAGTCCACGTTTTCTGTATTTATTGAAGGTAGCTACTTCTATGGCGACAGTTCTTTTCGGAGTTCGCTTTCGCGAAAGCGAATTAAAATCCTGCTTCAAGACTACTTGAGAGAATTTTTTAATCCATAGATCTATGAGCGGCTCTCGCAAAAAATCATGCTTGTAGGCGATACTCTCGTACGGACTGTATCTTCCCAAATCATCCTTTACCTGCGGGAAGTATTCCTCATACCTTGTGATAAGGTAAAACGATGCCGCAAAGATATCGAAAGGAACATCGCTCCTTTCTGGTGCCTGGAAAAATGCCGGTAAATCATCCCATTGAATGATGTCAATGTCATGATCGTCAATACCATGCTCGCTTAATAAACCGTTAGACCAGATAAAAGTTTCCTCTCCTAATGGTTTGTCCCCATAAGAAAATTTAGTTCCCTCATGACCCACGAACACGTTGAGCTCTCCAGTAATCTCATACTCCACTTCCAACATCCTGCGGAAGATGTGCTTGAAAATATATTGCTTTCTAGAAGTTAGGTCAGGACAGTAAATGAGTATCATAGGAGCTGGTTGTCTGCAAAGCTATAGTAGTTTTCTTGCGTAACGATCAAATGATCCAATACTTTTATGTCGAGTGTATCACCAGCTGTTTTGATCTTGCGCGTGATATCTTGATCTGGTTTACTGGGCTTGAGTGTGCCGCTGGGATGATTGTGTGCGATTATAATGGCCACGGCACCAGCAGCTATGGCTTGCTTAAACAACAACCGATGATCTACATGGGTTGCTGTGATGCCACCTTTGCTTACCTGATGTTTCTCCAAAACTTTATTACTGTTGTCAAGTAACAATACCCAGAACTCTTCATGAGGCAACTCGCCTATAATGGGCTGCAATACCTTGAACGCGTCTTGCGAGCAGGTAATCTTGACTACTTGAGTAGGCATCTCCATAGCCCTACGTCTTCCTAGTTCCATGGCTGCAGCGATGGTAATGGCCTTAGCCTCTCCTATGCCTTTATGAACCATGAGCTCTTTGAGCGTCTTCTTCCCTAACTGTTGCAAGGACTGTCCTGCATCGCTCAAGATGTTTCGGCTCAACTCCACAGCACTCATAGAAACGGTCCCGCTACCCAAAAGAATCGCAAGAAGCTCTGCATCTGTCAAGCTCCTGCTGCCTTGTTGTAGCAATTTTTCTCTAGGGCGATCACTTTCTGACCAGTCCTTTATGGATATGTAAGATCGCGGTGTCGCCATATCTTAATGACCTATCTTGTGAAGACTGGTTCGTTCTCCTTAACGGTATCCTTCTCGCTGTATTTATAATCGTCGCCACTAAATTTCAGAATGTCTTCCAGGCTATTGGCCTTTTGCTCCACTAGAAATCTTGCCATCGTGCCTCTGGCTTTTTTGGCATAAAAAGCGATCACTTTAAGTTTACCATTTTTATAATCTTTGAAAATGGGACTTATAAGCTTGCCTTTCTGATTCTTCTTATCAACTGCTTTGAAATATTCATTGCTGGCTAGGTTTACCAGCAATTCATCATCTTCCATCTCATCGTTAAGGCGTGGTGTGATTTTGTCTTTCCAAAATTCGTAAAGATCTTTATTTCGTTCTATGGGAAGCTTGGTTCCCATTTCCAAACGATAAGGTTGCAGCAGGTCCAAAGGTCTCAACACTCCATACATACCAGATAGAATTCTGATACGATCTTGCGCAGCGTCTAAGAGTTGGGTATCTAGTGAATAGGCATCAAATCCAGAGTACACGTCACCTGCAAAGGCATAAATAGCAGGCCTCGCAACAGATTTATCATGTTCTTCCTTAAAATCCTTGTATCGCTGGTAATTGAGATCTGCTAGATTTTCAGAAATACCCATAAGATCTTGAATGTCCTTTTTGGACTGACGCTCCAGCTTGGCGTTGATCTGTACCGCTTCTTCTACAAAAACAGGTTGGGTTCCTCTTGTTGTAGGAAGCTTTGTTTCATAATCCAAAGTTTTTGCTGGCGAAAGTAGAATCTTCATAGAAATGTTTTAAATCTCTAAAATAAGGATTGAAGGCCAAAAAATAACTACACTATTCTGCTAGTTTGAATTACTCTAGGTGCGCATGACTGGCATAACTGCGCCATTTTTCAATGCAGGCTGCCATATCTTCTGGAATCTCGCTTGAGAAACTCATCCATTCCTTAGTAACTGGATGTTCAAAGCCTAATGTTTTAGCGTGTAGCGCCTGTCTGGGCAGCACTTTAAAACAGTTATCTACAAACTGTTTGTACTTAGTAAAGTTGGTCCCTTTTAAAATGCGATCACCGCCATAACGCTCATCATTAAACAAGGTATGACCTATATGTTTAAGGTGCACCCTAATCTGGTGCGTACGACCCGTTTCCAGTTTACATTTAATGACAGACACATACCCCAAATCCTCAAGGACCTCATAATGCGTTACCGCAGGTTTTCCTTTATCGCTATCATCGCCTTCCCAGACGGTATTCTGTAATCTGTTTTTAGGATGCCTGCCTATATTGCCTTCTACGGTTCCCTTAGGTTCTACAAAATTTCCCCAAGCGATGGCTACATATTCACGCTCACTGGTTTTGGCAGCAAACTGGGCTGATAAATAAGACATGGCGTGTTCAGTCTTTGCAACCACTAACAAACCACTGGTATCCTTATCAATCCTGTGGACTAGACCTGGACGTTCACTTGAATTATTGGGTAGATTTTCAAAATGATAAATAAGTGCATTGATCAAAGTACCTGAATAATTACCGTGACCTGGATGAACCACCATTCCAGCTGGTTTGTTGACTACTACAAGTGTGTCATCTTCATAAACAATATCTAACGGTATATTTTCTGCCACCAGCAGGTTCTCGTGCGGTGGATGATTCAATAGTACCTTGATATCGTCCTCTGGTTTTACCTTGTAATTAGATTTTACGATATCGCCGTTGACTCTAACAGATCCGTCCTTGATCGCACTCTGGATTTTATTGCGTGTGGAATTCTCGATAAAATTCATCAAGAATTTATCAATCCTTAAGGGTACCTGACCAGCACTCGCAACAAAATGGTAATGTTCATGGAGATTATCCTCATCCATGTCCTCATCATAGCTATTAAGCATCATCTTCAACAGCTTCTACATCGATATTCTCATCTTCGATATCCTGAGATTCTTCTTCATATTCCTGACCTTCTCTAGTCCCATCTCCTAAAACCAGATCAATGACTGATGCCTTGCGCAGCTGCGTTCCAGATTCTAGATTCTCACCTTTATGCTTGATTTCAAGCACCATATCCTTGGCGATGTTCTGTTTGTAGGTAATGTCACCTATTTTAAATCCTAGGGCTTCGAGTGTAGGTATGGCTTGACGTTTAGTTTTGAAAACTACGTTAGGCACCAACACCTTTCCATAATCAGAAGGATTGAGCTTGATGTATATCTGTCTATTCTCTTTTACAAATAAACCGGCCTTGGGATTTTGTTCGATCACAGATCTAGGTGGAAAATCAGGATTGAAGCTGGCGCTGTCAATGATATGACGGCGCAGATCCAGTTCTTCCAATATTTCATCAGCCTCTGATAAACTCTTGCGGGAAAGATCTGGAACCGTGATTTGTTGACCGTGATTGGTATGCCAGTCCAGCCAGTAGAGATAACCAAAACACAAAACCACCACCAATAGGACGGCAAGCAACATTTGAACCCAAAAAGTCTTGGTAAACATGAACTGCAAAAAATTCATAAATCAGGCGTTTCATCTTGAAGCACAAGGCTTCAAATTAGGGATTAAAATAAGTCTCAAAGATAAGAATGTATGATCTAACTAAGAACGACACCTTTCGTAACTTTGTTGTACCTCTCCAATTCAAGAGTACTTTATGAGAAACATCGCAGTCATCATGGGCGGCTATTCCAGTGAGAAAGAAATTTCCATCAAGAGTGGTCACGTCATTATGGAAAATCTAGATCCTAAATTATTCAAGGGGTTTCCCATCATTATTGAAAAAGATAGATGGTTTCTCAAGACCGAAAACAACACCTATGACATTGATAAAAATGACTTTACGGTAACTGTAGATAGCGAACGTATCAATTTTGATGCGGTTTACAATACGATACATGGTACGCCAGGCGAGGACGGTATTTTCCAGGCTTATCTCGAGCTTCTTGACATGCCGCAAACTTCTTGCGACTCCTATCAATCTGCCATTACTTTTAATAAAAGGGATTGTATTGCGGTGTTGAAGCCCTGGAGCATCCATACCGGCAGGCATTTGTATCTTAATGAAGGTGAAGACGTTAATTTTGAACATATTGTAGAAGTGGTAGGTCTGCCCTGTTTTGTAAAGGCAAATCGCAGTGGTAGCAGTTTTGGCGTTTCAAAAGTCTATGAGGTTTCCGCTTTCGCGAAAGCGTTACAAACCGCATTTGCAGTGGACGATGAAATCATTATTGAATCATTCCTGGATGGAATGGAAGTATCTGTAGGCATATATCAAATAGGTGATACCGTTCATTCTTTACCTCCAACTGAAATTGTGAGCGAAAATGACTTTTTTGACTATGAGGCAAAGTATATGGGTAAAGCCCAGGAAATCACGCCAGCAAGACTCACAGAGTCTGCCACACTGGCGGTTCAAGAATTAAGCAAACGCATTTATAGCATTTTGAAATTAAAGGGAATTGCAAGGGCAGACTTTATATTCCATGAAGGAACACCGCATTTTATAGAAATCAATACCAATCCTGGAATGAGTCGCGAGAGCATCATCCCACAACAAATCAGGGCTGCAGGCAAAGAATTGGGTACTGTACTGACTGCGATTATTGAAGACACCATAAAAAACCACAAGAAATGAGAAGAGCCGTTTTCCCGGGAAGTTTTGATCCCATAACCTTAGGGCATAGCGATATCATCAATCGTGGGTTGAATCTTTTTGACGAGATTATCATCGCTATAGGTATCAATGCAGACAAGAAATACATGTTTGAATTGGATCAACGTGTTGCGTTTATAAAAGAACTGTATAAAAATGAGCCTAAGATCAAGGTCATGACCTACTCAGGACTAACCGTGGACTTTTGTAAGAAACATGAAGCCAACTTCATTCTAAGAGGCCTCCGCAATCCTGCCGATTTTGAATTTGAAAAAGCTATAGGCCATACCAATAGATTATTAAGCGAGATAGAAACCGTGTTTCTGCTCACCAGTGTGCGTACCAGTTACATATCATCTTCCATCGTACGTGATGTGATGCGTAACAATGGTGATTACAAACTACTTGTCCCTAATACCGTAGAGAAAAAATGAGAAAGACCTATTTACTTGCCATCGCTTTTGCAGTTTTGAGTTGTAAGGACACGTCGAATGACTCCAATTCAGCAACTACAACCACAGATAAAGAATATCTTACTCCTTTTGAAAAAGGTAATGGCAACCAAACCGCTACCTATCAAGAATGTATTGATTTTTACCAGCAGCTGGCCGCAGGTTTTAGTACCATCACGATAGAAGAAGTAGGCAATACAGATGCCGGTAAACCACTTCACGTCGTACACTACTCCAATAAAAGCATAGATTGGGATTCTCCTAATGAGGATCGTATCAAGATCATGATCAATAATGGTATCCATCCAGGAGAAAGCGATGGTATTGATGCCACCATGATGTTGATGCGAGACCTTGCCACAGGCACCTTAAAAGTAGACGACAACGTCATCTTTAGCTCTGTTGCGATTTACAACATAGGTGGTTCCCTTAACCGAAACTCTACCACAAGAACCAACCAAAACGGCCCAGAATCCTATGGTTTTAGAGGTAACGCGAGGAACTACGACCTCAATCGTGATTTTATAAAGGCAGACAGTCGCAATGCCAGAGCCTTTGCCACTGCATTCCATAAAATCAAACCAGATCTTTTTATAGATAACCATGTTAGCAATGGTGCAGACTATCAATATACTTTGACTCATCTTTTTACACAGCACAATCGATTGGGCGGCGCTGCAGGCGATTATTTGCATGACAGTCTACAACCAGCACTGGAAAAAGCGCTTGAAAAAAGATCGCTACCCATTACACCTTATGTAAACGTTTTCAATCAATCGCCAGAAGATGGCTTTAGCCAGTTTGTGGATTATCCCAGATATTCTACGGGATACACTTCACTGTGGAACGTGCTGGGAATGATGGTAGAAACACACATGTTGAAACCCTATAAAGATAGGGTGATGGGAACCAAGGCGATCATGGAAGAAATGATTGCCATAGGCAGTAGAGACATCAAAAAAATCAAAGAAGTTAGAAAATCAAACTTCAAGAATTTTCAAGAGAATCCGTTTTATGCTTCCAGTTTTGAATTGGATCAAACTAAAGCCGATACGCTTAACTTTTTGGGCTATGAAGCGATCAACGAGGAAAGTGATTTGACGGGAAACAAATTACAGACTTATGATAGGAAACAGCCATTTAGCAAGAAAACGGCTTTTCAAAACTATTTCAAGGCGACAGACTCCATTCGCGTTCCTGAATATTATGTGATCCCACAAGGTCAATGGGAAGTGTTGGATCTATTGAGGCTCAACAATGTGATCATGAAACCTCTGGAAAAGGACAGCACCTTTACAGTAGGAACCTACAAAATAGAAAGTTATGACACGGCCAGCAACGCCTATGAAGGTCACTACCCGCATAGCAATATTGTTGTTAGTGAGAAGGTTGGTAAAGTTCGCTTTCGCGAAAGCGATATCATCATACCTACCGCACAACCTGGAATCAAGTACATTCTTGAAACGCTCGAGCCCGCGATGTCTGACTCCTTTTTTAAGTGGAATTTCTTCGACACGATACTACAGCAAAAAGAAGGTTATTCTACCTATGTTTTTGAAGCTACGGCCAAAAAGATGCTGGATGAAAATAAAGAACTTAAAAGAGAATTTGACTCACTCAAGCGTACCGATGCTGGATTTGCCGCCAGCAATGGTGCACAGTTGTCATGGCTTCATAAAAGGTCTCCCAATTATGAACCGGCGCACCTTACGTATCCTATCTATCGATTGAATTAATCGTTGAGAAATACGTCTTTGATATTGGCATAACTTTGTTCCAGTGATTCACGAGCTTGTTCATCATTGAGCCACACGGCTTGATCAATACCTTCTTTGTCTTGAGGCACCAGTTGACCAGTATAATCGGTGGTCATGGCATACCAGTGAGTCAACTTAAGCCGGTATTTGTTATTGCGTGAAAACACATGGTAGGTAGGACCTATATAATTATTGATGGAGAGATTTTCTACACCAGTTTCTTCCTCTACTTCTCGAAGAGCCGTGGCTTCCATACTCTCGTTTTTTTCGGTCTTTCCTTTGGGCAGGTCCCATTTTCCGTTACGATGGATGAATAGATACTCGCCTTTTTGGTTTTTTACCAGACCACCTGCGGCCAGTACGAGCGGTATTTTTTTGTGCAAACGTTTGAGCAGCTTGTCTTCATTTTTAGAGTAAAGTAAAGGTCGCTCCACTTTATTTTTCTTGATGGCCTTGATCAACTTTTTGAAATTGACCGTTTTGAGATTGAAAGCATCATGATCAGGAAAAAGATCCCTGTCAGAGGTCACGATAACCGCGATGTCTTTGACAAAAACTTTATACATTTGCGGCATGGTCAGAGATAAAAACGTTGGGATAAAAACTGCTGAATTGCTGTTGCAAATAAAGGCAATAAAATTACAACCACAAAAACCTTTCACATGGGCCAGTGGTTGGAAATCTCCTATCTACTGTGACAATCGCATTACGCTCTCCTATCCTAGCGTTCGCAATTATCTTAGAGAACATCTTGCTTCCCAAATTGAACACCTTTACGGCAAACCAGATGTGATCGCTGGTGTCGCTACGGGCGCCATAGGTATAGGTATGCTGGTAGCAGATTATATGAACCTACCCTTTATCTATGTACGGCCAGAAGCAAAAAAACACGGTCGTCAAAATCAGGTAGAAGGGCAACTTAATAAAGGTCAAAAGGTAGTGATCGTCGAGGATCTGATCAGTACCGGAATGAGCAGCCTTAATGCTGCCACCGCTTTAAAAGATGCTGGTGCAGAAATTAAAGGCATGGTCGCTCTTTTCTCTTATGGATTTGACTTTGCTGTTCAAAACTTTGAAGATGCCCATATGGAACTCACGGTTTTGAGCGACTACAACCACTTGATAGAAGTAGCTACCAAACAAGGTCACTTTGACAGTAAGACTCTTGAATTGCTTACCAGCTGGAGAAAAGATCCCAGCAACTGGAACAACAGTAACTCCTAATTATGAATCTAGAAAGCCGTGTTGCCAAAACACAAAAATCACCAGAAGAACTTTATAATTTTCTGACCCAAGTAGAGAATTTCAAACACCTCTTACCTGATGATGCAAAATTTGAACTGTTAGGAGAAGATAAATTCCTATTTGGCCTTAAAGGCATGCCAGAAATTAAATTGACGCTTAAGGAATCTACTCCATATTCTAAGGTTGTACTGGGTTCACTAGGTGATAAATTGTCGTTTACTTTAACGGCAGACATTGAAGAAGACCCTCAAGGTGCCGCAGCACAACTGTTTTTTCAAGGAGATTTTAATGCCATGATGGCAATGATGATCAAAGGACCTATCAATAAGTTCTTGGAGCAACTTGCTAACGGTATCGAGAAACTCTAGTAGATCCAGGAGATTTCCTTTAGCCCGTAGATTGTTTCAATTCCTTTGACGGATAGTCTTAATTTACCATCTGAGGTTACACCTTGAACTAGTGCTTCGAATACCTCATTTTGACATTGAAATGTCATCTTGCGACCCAACTTGAAAAGTAGCGATTCATATCTATCGGTAGATTCCTGTGGTGATTGAATGCTCTTTTCCAGAAAAGTCATAAAGTCTATAAGCAAATCTTCCAGATCCCAAGATTTACCGGTGATCTGTCTTAGGGAAATTGCCTTAGGCAGCTCCTGAAAATCTGTTTGATTGATGTTTAAACCTATACCAATGATGGTCGCCTGGCGCTTTCCGTTTTGTATGATGTTTTCAATTAGAATACCTCCTAGCTTATGATTTACTGACAGGATGTCGTTGGGCCATTTTATAACTGCCTGTATTTGTAATTTTTGACGCAACCACTCTACTACTGTAACGGCAACCCATTTATTGATTTCAAAATCTGTTAAACCATTAAGCAAATCAGATATCAATATGCTGAATGTCAAGTTCTTATAAGGTTCTGAAAGCCACTTTGCTCCCATTTGACCTTTACCGGCCATCTGGTGGTCTGTATATAGTGTAGTGAGTTGTGGCAGTTCGCTTTCGCGAAAGCGAACTTTCAAATCCTCATTAGTGGACTCAGTGGCATGTATTTTGACTAATTGAAAGGACACAAATAGGATAAGTTTGAAGGACCTTATTTTCAAGGACATTCAAAAAAAGAATAAATTTGTGGATACAAAAAATTTTTAATGATTAAAGAAAATGTTTCTACCGATGCTCTTATCTCGCAAATCGTTGCTGGGATTGAAGATGTAAAGGGAAATGATATAACGATACTAGACTTGAGAGAAATTGAAAATACGGTGACCAGCTATTTCATTATCTGCAATGGTACCTCAAATACTCAAGTAAACGCCATAGTAAATTCAGTACAACGAAAGGTAAGCAAGCAACTTCAGGAAAATGCCTGGCATGTTGAAGGTGCATCTCAAGGTGAATGGGTGCTTATGGATTATGTGGATGTAGTGGTTCATGTTTTTCAAAAACAGATACGTGAATACTATGATCTGGAAGGATTGTGGGGCGATGCCGTTACCACAAATATTGAGAGTACTTACTAATTTCAAAAAAACTTAATGTCTCAGGATAATAATAGTAACCCAAAAAATAAGGCGCCTAAAAAAATGGGCTCGCCACTTAATCAAAAACCTAAGTTTAGTATATGGTGGGTCGTAGTACCTATCATTTTGCTTTTTCTAGGTTATAATTTTGTTTCTAGCCAGTTGACGGCGCCGCAAGTAACTACTCCTAATGATTTCTTTGAATATCTGGAGAATGGTGAAGTGAGCAAGGTGGTAGTTGTCAAAAACAGAAGTATTGCTAGAGTCTTTCTAACCCAAGAAGCCCTTAAACTTCAAAAACACAGCAAAGCCATTAAAGATGGTGTTTTAGCTGGTGGTGATATTCCACAATACAGTGTAGAATATGGAGATCTTGAAATTTTTGAGCGCAAGATTGATGAAATCATTACAGAAAAAGATCTATCAACCACTTTAAAATTTGATGCGGAAGATGATGGTCTATGGAGCTTGTTGATCAACGTGCTGCCTTTCATCATCATTATAGGTATCTGGATATTCTTAATGCGACGCATGTCGGGAGGTGCTGGTGGTGGCGCTGGAGGACAGATATTCAATATAGGAAAATCCAAGGCTAAGCTTTTTGACCAGAAAACTGATGTCAAAACAACATTTAAGGACGTTGCCGGTCTAGAAGGTGCCAAAGAAGAAGTTCAAGAAATTGTTGACTTCCTTAAAAATCCAGAAAAATACACCAGTCTAGGTGGGAAGATTCCTAAAGGTGCGCTTCTTATAGGTTCCCCAGGAACAGGTAAAACATTGCTGGCCAAAGCCGTTGCCGGTGAGGCAAAAGTTCCATTCTTCTCATTGAGTGGTTCTGACTTTGTCGAGATGTTCGTAGGTGTTGGTGCCAGTCGTGTACGTGACCTGTTCAAGCAGGCAAAAGAGAAGAGTCCTGCCATAATTTTTATCGATGAGATCGACGCAATAGGTCGTGCTCGTGGAAAATCCAATTTCTCTGGGTCAAACGACGAGAGAGAAAATACATTGAACCAGCTATTGACTGAGATGGATGGTTTTGGAACCAATACCAATGTAATTGTTCTTGCAGCAACAAACCGTGGTGATATTCTAGACAAAGCGTTAATGCGCGCTGGACGTTTTGACCGTCAGATCTATGTAGATCTTCCAGACGTACGTGAACGTGAAGAAATTTTTGAAGTACACTTGAGACCTATCAAAAAGGTTGCTAACGAACTTGATATCGAATTTTTAGCAAGACAAACGCCTGGATTTAGTGGTGCAGACATTGCAAACGTTTGTAATGAAGCGGCACTTATCGCAGCACGTAAAGGAAAGAAAGCAGTTGACAAACAAGACTTCCTAGATGCGGTAGACCGTATTGTAGGTGGACTTGAGAAAAAGAATAAACTGATCACACCTAGTGAGAAGAAAACGATCGCCTATCATGAGGCTGGACATGCTACGGTGAGCTGGATGACAGAGCATGCAGCACCGTTAGTTAAAGTGACTATCGTGCCTAGAGGTCAATCATTGGGAGCTGCTTGGTATCTACCTGAAGAACGTCAGATCGTGAGACCAGAGCAAATGCTAGATGAAATGTGTGCTACGATGGGTGGTCGCGCAGCTGAAAAAGTCATTTTTGACAATATTTCAACTGGTGCGTTGAGTGACCTTGAAAAGGTTACTAAACAAGCTCGTGCCATGGTAACTATTTATGGTTTAAATGAAAAAGTAGGTAATATTACCTACTACGATTCCAGCGGTCAACAAGAATACAATATGACCAAACCTTATAGTGAGGCTACTGCGGTCACTATTGACGAGGAAATATCAAAGATCATTGAAGCGCAATATCAACGAGCGATCAAATTATTGACAGATAATAAGGATAAATTGACAGAGCTCGCAGAATTACTTCTTGAGAAAGAAGTGATTTTCAAAGATGATCTTGAAAAGATTTTCGGTAAACGTGCTTTTGTAAAAGAAGAACCCATAGCCTTAAAGTCCTCAAGTCGTTCTATCGCTGCACCAGAAACTACTGAAGTAACTGACGTAAGCGAGGAAGAATAGTTTGTCTTCCATAAATAAGTAGCTATATTTACATTAATCTGCTATTATAGGTAAGATCAACAATGGGCATATTCAAAAAAATCTTCAGGAAGGTTTCCGTTACCAGTGAATCTGGGCGGTCAACCGCTGAACGATCGAAATATATGCCAGAGGAAAAACTACCTCTAGATGAGCAGTTTATACATAATTTCTCTAGACAAGGCGGTCGTTTTTTATATGCCGTTGATGAGAATGAAGTACAGCAACATTTTGAGGATATTCTTGTAGAACACGACTTTTTTGAAACGCCTGTTTTTTGCTATGACGAGCAATTGAAGGAACGTTTCAACGGTTTTAATCTGGATTTTAATCAGCATTTGCGAGAAAGTAGTTTTTTTCTAAGCACTTGTGAATACATCATTGCAGATAACGGTGCGATATTATTTTCCTCAAACCAGATCAAAGAGAACAAACCCAAACAACTACCGGATACTTTTGTGGTCTTAGCAAGTACAAGTCAAATTGTAGAATCCATAGGTGAAGGATTGAGAGGCATCAAACACCACAATAGCAGAGGTTCTATTCCAACAAATATTACCACTCTAAAAAACTTCCAAGATCAAAGCCTGACCAAAGAGAAAGAAAAAGATCTCATGAATTATGGAGTACCTAACAAACGTCTTTATCTCATCCTATTAGAAGACTTGTAGCATGAGAGAATTGTTAGTTAGATCCATGTCGGGAATCATTTATGTCTCGTTGGTGGTCATTAGTGCGCTTTATGCACCAGAATGGGTTTTCACGTTACTGTTTTGCATTTTTGCCTTTATATGTTTGGTAGAATTGATGCCCATGATACGATTGAGGCAATGGGTCATTTATCCTATGCTACCACTAGCCTATTACTTTATTGTATGGAAAGGTGTCCCCATCAATTTTATTTACCTATTGCTTATCGCTACCCTATTAGTAAACATCTACTTAATAAGAGATTTAGTATTAGTAGATCGTATCGCACTTTTCAATACCAAGAAGCACATTATAGCTCTTTTGTATCTCATAGGATCTAGTTTGTTTCTAGCCTTGCTTCCCAATATTGTTGAAACCTATCGACCAGAATTACTCATTGGAATTTTTGCGATTATCTGGACAAATGACAGCTTTGCCTATATCTCAGGTAGACTGTTGGGAAAGCACAAATTGATGAAACGTATATCACCTAAAAAAACGATTGAAGGCTTTATAGGTGGATTAGTCATGGCCATTGTTGCGGGAATTGCACTTCACTACTATCTAGTTTCTACGGGTATCGACGACTATTCTGTTTATGATTGGGCCATTATTGCTTTTGTGGTTGCGTTTTTTGGCACCATAGGCGATTTGATACAATCAAAAATCAAAAGACAAGCTGCAGTCAAGGATAGCGGTAGTATCATGCCAGGGCATGGTGGCATATTTGATCGTATGGACAGCATTATCTTTGCAGCACCTTTTGCATATCTCACTTTTTTAATCATCAATCATGTTTCATAAAGAAGGTACACCATCTATAATCATAGCCATCATTGTATCTGCAATATTAGTGGGCGTCGCATTTAGCGTTCCCATGCCTATATGGTTGCATTTTTTACTGGTTGGGCTTGCCATTTTTGTCATTATCATCATTCTTCAATTTTTTAGGAACCCAAAGAGAAACACCATACTAGATGATGCCACCATCGTTTCACCAGTAGATGGTAAGGTGGTCGTGATTGAAAAGGTTACAGAAAACGAATATTTCAAGGATGAACGTATCATGATTTCTGTATTCATGTCGCCTATTAATGTACATGTGACCAGATATCCTATAGGTGGTAAAGTGGCGTTCTCAAAATACCATCCTGGAAAGTATTTAGTGGCTTGGCACCCTAAGGCTAGTGAAGAAAATGAGCGTACAACAGTAGTAGTAGAACATAAAAACACCGTACAGATCATGTACCGACAAATTGCTGGTGCTTTGGCTAAGCGTATCGTGAACTATGCTGTAGAAAATGAGGAAGTTGTCCAAGGATCTGACAGCGGATTCATTAAATTTGGTTCCAGAGTAGATGTTTACTTGCCACTTGATGCCAATATCAAGGTAGAATTGAACCAAAAAGTACGTGGTGGCGAGTCGATCCTTGCAAATTTTTAATGACCGAAGAAGAACTAGATAGAGAATTTGAAGCCGCTTTCGCGAAAGCGAGCTCTCAAGAGCAGTCTGAGGTACCTCTTGAACTGCAGTTACATCTTTATGCCTATTACAAAAGAGTCATTGACGAGCCCTATGTGAGCAATCGTAGTTTTGAGACCAACGACTTGAGGTCTGGATTTAAAATGAATGCTCTCATTCAAGTCCAGCAACTCTCCAAAAATGAAGCGAAGGAACGTTACATTGAAATCATCAAAAAGCTTTACCCTAAGCCCTGGTAAGTAGCAGCGCTACCTACTTTTTTCTCATGATGTAGATCGCGAGTGCGATCAAACAAATCATCATCGCCCCAAAAAATATAATGATAAAATTGAATGGATTCATGATTTATGATTCTAGGGCGGTAAGGCTGGATTGAATGGTTTCGATTTTGGCAAGTGCGTCAGCTTCCTTTTTGCGTTCCATGGCTACAACCTGTTCTGGAGCACCGGCCATAAATCGCTCATTGGATAACTTTTTCTGTACGCTCATCAAAAAGCCCTGAGCATGTTGAAGCTCTGCTTTAAGCTTCTCAATCTCTGCAGCCGTATCGATATTTCCTTCCAGAGGCACGAAATATTCATTTGATCGCACGCGATAACTGGCAGCGCCAGCCACTTGATCTTCAACGATCTTAATGGAAGTTATATTACCCATCTTTTTGATGAGTTCATCATAAGCGCTGGAAAGGTTCTCATTATTGATGACCAAAAGATCAATTTCATTCTTGAAGCTTATCTGCTTTTCCTTACGCACTTTGCGCACACCGGAAATAGCTTCCTTAACCAACTCAAAATCGGTAAGTAAATCTTGATCAATCGTTCCAGTTTCTGGCCAGGTATTGATAGACAAGGCCTCACTAGGCTGGCGATTATGGATGCTTTGCCATATTTCTTCTGTAATAAATGGCGTGAACGGATGCATTAACCTCAGGTTATCCTCAAATAGATCAATTACTTCAGCCAAAGTTTGTGCATCAATGGGCTGCTGGTAGGCTGGTTTTATAATTTCCAGCAACCATCCACAAAAGTCGTCCCAGATCAATTTATAACTGGCCATGAGGACATCGCTTATGCGATATTTAGAATAATGATCCTCGATCTCTTCCATGGCCTGTGCAAACCTACTGCGGTACCAGGCAATGCCTTGCGCGGCATAATCTGGCTGCGGTAGTTGTTTGTCCACTTCCCAACCTTGTGTAAGCCTAAAGGCGTTCCACATCTTGTTGACAAAGTTTTTTCCCTGCTGGCATAGATCCTCATCAAACATGAGGTCATTACCAGCCGCACTACTCAACAGCAATCCCACACGCACGCCATCTGCGCTGTATTCTTCCAATAGTTTCAGGGCGTCTGGTGAATTACCCAGCGATTTGGACATCTTGCGACGTTGTTTATCACGTACCAATCCTGTGAGGTATACCTTGTCAAAAGGCTTCTCGTCCCGCAATTCATATCCAGCAACGATCATGCGCGCTACCCAGAAAAACAAAATATCTGGACCGGTTACTAAATCCCTTGTAGGATAATAATAATTGATCTCTTCGTTCTCAGGTTCCAAAACACCATTAAAAACACTTATGGGCCATAACCAACTTGAAAACCAAGTATCGAGAACATCACTCTCTTGACGTAGATCTTTTTCTGTTATGGTGTTGTCGTTAGTTCGCTTTCGCGAAAGCGTAACGGCCTCTTCCACACTACTTGCCACCACAAAATCATCTGTACCATCGCCGTAGTAATAAGCAGGAATGCGTTGTCCCCAAACCAGCTGGCGTGAGATGTTCCAATCGCGTACGTTCTCCATCCAGTGGAAGTAGGTACTCTTGAATTTTGAAGGCAAAAGCTCTACAATATCTTCCTTAACCGCTTTGATAGCGGGCTGTGCCAGTTCTTCCATCTTAAGGAACCACTGGTCTGAGAGTCTGGGCTCTATGACTGCTTTGGTACGTTCACTCGTACCCACTTTATGAACATGGTTTTCCTTTTTGACCAAGAAACCTTTCTCTTCAAGCTCTATTGAAATTTGCTTGCGCACCTCAAACCGATCCAATCCTTCATAGTGCAAACCAAAACTGTTGAGTGTCGCATCTGCATTGAAAATATCGATGACTTCTAGATTATGCGTTTCTCCTATCTTTTTGTCATTTTCATCATGGGCTGGCGTGATTTTCAAACAACCAGTACCAAACTCCACATCCACATAATCGTCTGCGATTACTGGGATTTCTCTATTAACAATAGGAACAATAACCGTGTTACCGATTAGATGCGTGTAACGCTCATCGGCTGGATTAACGCAAACCGCGGTGTCTCCCAAAATAGTTTCAGGTCTTGTTGTGGCAATGGTGACCTTATCGCTACTTCCTTTAATGGGGTATTCTAGGTAAAATAAATTCCCATTACGCTCTTCATAAATGACCTCTTCATCGCTCAAGGTTGTTTGTGCCACTGGATCCCAGTTCACCATGCGGTACCCACGATAGATCAAACCCTTGTTATAAAGATCTATGAAGACCTTGATCACGCTGGCAGACATATCATCATCCAGTGTGAATTTTGTTCTGGACCAGTCACAACTGGCACCTAATTTTTTAAGTTGCTCGAGAATGATCCCGCCATACTCATGTGTCCACTGCCAGGCATGCTCCAAAAATTCCTCGCGAGTCAGGCCATTCTTATCAATTCCTTGTTCCTGTAGCTTTTTAACGACTTTAGCCTCTGTCGCAATGGATGCGTGATCTGTTCCAGGAACCCAACAAGCGTTATAACCTTTCAAACGAGCACGACGTATGAGTACATCCTGAATGGTATTGTTCAACATATGACCCATATGCAACACGCCAGTGACATTAGGTGGTGGTATGACTATGGTATAACTCTCTCTATCATCTGGAACTGATGTGAAAAAGTCGTTCTCCATCCAGTATTTGTACCACTTTTCTTCGGCGGTTTTAGAGTCGTATTTGGATGCTTTAGTCATGTTTGGCTTAATTATTGAAAATGAATGGCAAAAGTAATTATAACTTAAATCATAAGCCAATAAGCAGGCAATTATGAACTTTGAGTATTTTTATAAAAACAACTGGTTATGAAACCTATTTTAATTCTGATTTCGACGCTTTTTTTTGGATACAGTTCCCTAGCACAAACTGCTGAAATGACATCCATAGAATTTGAGAACAAAGTCATTGATTACGGCTCGATTAAAAAAGGTGAAGATGGAAAACGCACCTTTGTGTTTACCAACACTGGTAATGCTCCTTTTGTGGTATCTGATATATTTTCTTCCTGCACCTGTGATGTTATCTCTAAGCCAGAAATGCCTATAGCTCCAGGTGATAAAGGTAAAATTGTTGTAACCTACGACACCAAAAAATTAGGCCCTATCGTAAAAACTTTGACCGTCAAAGGAAACATCCCGCAAGGAATCATCCCTTTAAAATTAAAAGGTGTTGTGGTGGAGTAGCTAGATGACCGGAACCAATTCAAATTTAACTTTGAAAATGGCCTCACCTCTCTTGACGGTAAATCTGATGGTAGAATAAGGTTTTCTGAAAAACTTTTTTGAAACATTTGTCAAGCTCAAACTCGATTGGGAAACGCTATTGACTTTAATAATCTCATCTCCTACTTTGAGACCAGCTTCATCAGCTGGCGATTCTGGCCTGACGTAGCTTATCAAAAGTTTGGGTGTAATCTTAATAACCCTTCTTCTTGAGTTGGGCTGAAATGAACCTTCGGTATTTACTCTTCCGTAATTCCCTTTTGTCGATTCAGTTTTTGCATTCTCAATAGTGGTAAACACTTCCAAGTCACCTTCTATCAATTCAAGTCCAGCCATGTTGTAGAAAAAACCTTCCTCTAGATTTGATTCAGGCCTTAGGTACATGGACTCATTTTTATAGTCTAAAACAACTTTAAATCTGCTCAGAACCTCGCCACCTATCGAACCCTTATAATCCTCTTCTTGATTAACATCCACCTTTCGATTGGTAAGGCTTTCCATTTCTGGTAAGGATACAGTAACCTTATTTAATTTGTGCTTACCAAGATAAACTCGGTCTACTTTAGATCTTTGTCCTTTTACCTTACCGCTCAATCCCATTCCGAGAAAATCCTCAAAACTTTTATTAGGCGTCACCGCCTTTTTTAAAGGAGGTAACAACCAGAGCGCATCACCATTTCCAGTATCGATTAAGGTATTCAACTCTATCTCACTACCGTTATTTTGCACTACAGATTGGAAATAGGGCTTTCGATTTTTGATCGTTATAGGGATACGGGTAGATCGGCGTAACTTCCTTTTTAAAAAGGATGGATCGCGATAAAGTTTCAAGACTTCATTCTCATAATCTATGACTACTAGAAAATCAGCGAAGAAATCACATCCCATCAATCCATGAATGGTAACGCCCAAGAATCCTGATAAATTAATATTATCGTTAGCCATGACAAACAAGCCCGCATTCTTATTGGAGTAACCATAAATGTCTAAAACATTTTTATCGCTGTAGTAAACATCAAACGGTTTTCGTTCACCATAACCTGATATTTTAAGAGGTTGACCGGTCCGTAATTCAAGAGAATCAATTTCTTGCAGATTAAAAATGATGGACCTAGAGGCACCGGTATCTAGAATAAAGTTTAAAGCTGTCCCATTGACTTTTACGGGAATCACAATAAGATTTTGGGAACGAGTGAACGGAATAGTGACCTCATCAACACCGTCAGGCAATGAAAAACCCTGCTGCCCTAGAGCAGAAAAACAGTTCAAGAAAAAGAAAACACTAACTAAAAGTCGACTCATAGTACTAAATATACGCCATCGCATTTGAGCGAGACATGCCCTATTCATACCTTTGCATTGCAAAATTAATTCCATGCCACAGATATCAGAAAAAGGAAGGTCAATGCCTTCATCTCCAGTTCGTAAACTTGTCCCATTTGCAGAAGCTGCAAAACAGCGAGGAACACACATCTACCAGCTTAACATAGGCCAGCCAGATATTAAAACGCCTAAGCAGGCCATTGATGCGGTTAGACAAAATGATATAACCATCCTTGAATATAGTCATAGTGCAGGGAACTTAACTTACAGAGAAAAGTTGATATCTCATTACAATAAGTTAGGCATGAACTTGTCCATCGACGATATCATCGTTTCCACCGGTGGTAGCGAGGCGTTGTTGTTTGCCATGGGAAGCATTTGCGATTATGGTGATGAAGTCATCATTCCAGAGCCATTCTATGCCAACTATAACGGGTTTGCCACAGCTAGCGGCGTTACCGTAAAGCCTATTACAACCAGTATTGACAATAATTTTGCATTGCCATCCATAGCAGAATTTGAAAAATTAATCACAGATAAAACCAAAGCCATTCTCATCTGTAATCCAGGAAATCCTACTGGGTATCTTTATACTCAGGAAGAAATGGATCAATTGGCAGCGCTGGTCAAAAAGCACGATTTATTTCTTGTGGCAGATGAAGTCTATAGAGAATTTGCCTATGATGGACGTGAGCATTTCTCAGTCTTGAATCAAGCAGGTCTGAAAAACCACGCGATTATGATCGATAGTGTGAGCAAACGCTACAGTATGTGTGGCGCACGAATAGGTTGCATGGTTTCCAAAAATAAGGAAGTTGTAGCTGCAGCAATGAAATTTGCTCAGGCCAGATTAAGCCCACCAACTTTTGCGCAAATTGCCGCAGAAGCCGCTCTTGACACACCACAATCCTATTTTGACGACGTGATACAGGAATATATCGAGCGTCGAGACATTCTTATATCCAGCCTTAAAAAAATCGACGGTGTAGAAGTGGCAAATCCAGGTGGCGCCTTCTATTGCGTTGCTCAATTACCCGTAGATGATACTGATGAATTTGCTCAATGGCTACTGGAATCTTTTGACTTTGAGGGCGAAACCATCATGGTGGCACCAGCAGCAGGCTTCTATAGCACACCAGGCATGGGTAAAAACCAGATCAGGATCGCATATGTACTCGAGAAAGATTCTTTGGTAAAAGCAGTAAACATCTTAGAGAAAGGACTCAAGGCCTATTTATCGTGATTGAGATTTCACATGGATACTCTTTAAAGAAGCACAATACTTTTGGTATTTCCGCTTTCGCGAAAGCGTACACCTCAATAACCACCTTACAGCAATTAGAAGAAGCACTCACCTATTTTGTTGGTGCGGAAAAATTTTTGTTAGGTGGCGGCAGTAATATGCTTATCCTGAATGACATTGAAAAGCCGGTCCTACACATCAATTTAAAAGGCATTGAAAAAGTAAACGAGAATGGCAATAAAGTTCATCTAAAGGTGATGGCTGGTGAAAACTGGCATGAATTGGTACTCTATTGTGTCAACAATAACTTTGCAGGAATTGAAAATCTCGCTCTCATTCCAGGAAATACTGGTACTGCTCCTATTCAAAATATAGGTGCCTATGGTGTGGAGCTAAAAGACGTTTTTGTTTCTTGTGAGGTGATGGATCTGGAGACCAGAGCCGTGAAGACCTTGACTAAAGAAGACTGTAATTTTGGCTATCGAGATTCCATTTTTAAGAACGAAGCCTTGGGCAAATTTGTGATTACCTCAGTCACACTAGAGTTGACGGATCTTAAAAAAAACAATGATTATCAACTCAAGGTTGATTATGGTGCCATCAAGGAAGAAATGCAGCAATTGCCTGGTGAAGACACTATAGGCAAAGTCGCCCAAGCGGTCATTAATATTAGGACCAGTAAACTACCAGACCCTAAAGTAATAGGCAATAGTGGCAGTTTTTTCAAAAACCCTGTCATCGATAAAGAAACCTATCTAAAACTCCTCGAATCCTTTCCAGACATGCCTAGTTATCAAGTAAATGATAATGAGGTCAAAATACCAGCTGGATGGCTGATCGATAAATCTGGTTTTAAAGGCAAACGGTACGGTGATGCAGGAGTTCATGATAGACAAGCCTTAGTATTAGTCAATCACGGCAAGGCTACAGGAATGGAAATCTTGAGTGTGGCAAGAGAGATTCAAAAAACCGTCAAGGAAACTTATGGAATCGTCATTGAGACTGAGGTCAACCTTATAGAGAATTAGTATAATCACAAGGTTTAATCATCGCCAAATTATTAAATTTGCATCATGGAATTACTATTGATCACATTCGGTTTGTTAGCTCTGGCGTTTGCTGGGATTGCCATTAAAATTTGGGGTAAAAAGGACGGTAAGTTCGCTGGAACTTGCGCCAGCCAAAACCCATATTTGAACAAGGATGGACAAGCCTGCAGTATGTGCGGTAAATTGCCAGAAGAACAAGGTAATTGCGATACCAGCGATAAAAAAGCATAGATGGCAATAGGTTTATTCTATGTAATCCTTTTGGGTTGTGTCCTACTCAACGTTTGCTTTTACTTTTATTTTTCCAAGGTCTGCTTTTCTAATCCAACGACTTACACTAAAAACGTCACACCAGTATCGGTGATCGTTTGCGCAAAGAATGAAGAGGAAAATTTAAAGAGACTTGTTCCTCAACTTCTTTCTCAGGATCATCCCAATTTTGAAATCATCTTGATCAATGACGCCAGTACCGATGATACTCGATTTGTGATAGAAGAATATATGGCGCAACATCCGCAAATTAAAATGGTGGATGTGGTCAACAACGAGACCTTTTGGGGCAATAAAAAATATGCTTTAACCCTAGGTATCAAAAAAGCAGTCAATGACCATTTGGTTTTTATTGATGCAGACTGTGAGCCAGCAAGTAACCAGTGGCTGTCCCTATTAAGCAGTCCATTGAAGAACGACACTACCATAGTTTTGGGTTACAGCGGCTATCACAAGGCTAAAAATTCCTTACTCAACGCATTGATCCGGTTTGAAACTGTTCTGGCAGCGGTTCAGTATTTGGGCTATGCCATGAGAGGTAATCCTTATATGGGCGTGGGCCGCAATCTGGCTTATACTTCAAAACAGTTTTATGACGTGAGTGGTTTCATGAGTCACATGAAGGTAATGGGTGGCGATGACGATCTGTTTGTGAATGAAGCTGCTACTGGAAACAATACTGCAGTGGTCATTGATCCAGAGGCCTTTACCATGAGCAAGCCAAAACAGGAATGGAATAAATGGTGGATCCAGAAAAAAAGACACGTACAGACGTCAAAACTCTATAAGACCAAGCACAAATTGAGTCTTGGGCTGTTTTTCACTTCTCAGATCTTCTTTTTTATAGCCACCATCTTGGGGTTCCTTTTTGGGCTGCAATGGGAAGCTATTCTATCGCTGGTTCTAATAAGATACGTGATCGTGTGGATCGTAATGGGGAAAGGATTATCTCGCTTTCGCGAAAGCGAACTCATTCCATTCTTCCCATTACTGGAACTATTACTGGTATTTCTTCAGGCCGGTCTATTTATCTCAAACATTACCCACAAACCCAGTCGCTGGAAGTAGTCAGGTTTTAACTCTTTGAACGACTACATTATCCTTAACTTTGTTCTATGAATACAGCAGAAACAAGCGTTGCGCCACCTAAGGGAAAACCAAAATGGTTGCGCGTCAAATTGCCGGTAGGTCAGAAATATAAAGAGTTGCGCGGTGTGGTCGACAAGTACGATCTACACACGATATGTACCTCTGGAAGTTGCCCCAATATGGGTGAATGCTGGACTGAAGGTACCGCGACATTCATGATTTTAGGGAACACCTGCACACGCTCTTGTGGTTTTTGTGGTGTGAAAACCGGCAGACCAGAAGATGTCGACTGGGCAGAGCCTGAAAAAGTTGCCCGCAGCATTAAGCTCATGAACATCAAGCATGCCGTACTTACCAGTGTGGATCGTGATGATCTCAAGGATATGGGTAGTATCATCTGGAAAGAAACCGTTGCCGCAGTGCGACGCATGAATCCCACAACCACCCTAGAAACGTTAATCCCAGATTTTCAAGGAGTGACTAGAAATATTGACCGCATCGTTGCTGCAAATCCAGAGGTGGTTTCCCACAATATGGAGACCGTGAAACGACTGACTCGTGAGGTGCGCATACAGGCAAAATATGAACGTAGTCTCGAGGTATTGAGATATTTGAAGCAAGAAGGCATCAACCGTACCAAATCTGGTATCATGTTGGGACTGGGCGAGCAAGAAAGCGAGGTCATTCAGACCATGGAAGATTTGCGAGACAATAACGTGGATGTTGTCACTATAGGACAATACTTGCAACCTTCTAAAAAGCATCTTCCTGTCAAGGAATTTATCACACCAGATCAATTCAAGAAATACGAGACTCTAGGCCTGGAAATGGGCTTCAGACACGTGGAAAGTGGCGCGCTGGTTCGCAGTTCTTACAAGGCGCACAAACATATTCTATAGATTTCCTTAAAGGTAAATTAGCACAGTTATGATACAGGTTGCCATAAATGGCTTTGGACGCATAGGCCGTACGTTTTTACGCACCACACTATTGAATCCACAAGTCAACGTTGTGGCAATTAATGATCTTGCTTCTATCGAAGTGATGGCGCACCTTTTTAAGTATGATTCCATTCATGGAGTACTACCTAATGAAGTGACCCATGATCAGGATCATTTGATTATCGATGGCAACAAGATCAGGTTCACGCATCATTCCGCTTTAGATCAGCTCCAGTGGAATGACATTGACGTTGTCATAGAATCTACAGGTAAGTTCAAATCTGTTGCAGACCTTAACAAACATCTTACTGCAGGTGCAGGAAAAGTTATTTTGAGTGCACCAGCCGTAGACGATGCTATTAAAACGGTGGTTTTAGGAGTGAATGACCACATCCTTGAAAAATCAGACCGCATTGTTTCCAATGCCAGTTGTACGACTAATAATGCCGCGCCTATGATCAAGGTTCTCGATGAACTTTGTGGTGTGGAGCAGGCATATATCACAACGGTGCACAGCTACACGACAGACCAAAGTCTACACGATCAACCGCATAGAGATTTAAGGCGTGCCCGCGCAGCTGGACAATCCATAGTGCCTACCACAACCGGTGCCGCCAAAGCGCTTACCAAAATCTTTCCGCATTTGAGTGATGTCATAGGTGGTTGCGGTATACGTGTGCCGGTTCCCAATGGCAGCTTGACAGACATGACCATCAATGTAAAGCAAGAAGTTACCATTGATCAAGTGAATGATGCTTTTATCGCTTTCGCGAAAGCGAACCCATCAACCTTTAGTTATACCGATGTACCGTTAGTTTCTATCGATATATCGGGATCTCCTTTTTCATGTATTTATGATAGTCAGATGACTTCGGTCATCGGGAAATTGGTAAAGATCATAGGCTGGTACGATAATGAAAGTGGATATTCCAACCGACTTTTGGATCTAGTGGTGAGATTAGATAGCTTGAACAAAAGTTAATAATTGCACATCTTTATCGATAAACGGATGATCTCTCGCCTAAAACAAGGGTAGATTCCGCATCTTGATTCTAACCGTTTATATTTGTTATTCAAGTTTTTGTGTGAAAAGAGTAATTTTTTTAGCAATCACCATTCTATTAAATTTTTATGGAATGGCGCAGGATACAGACAGCAGGCTATCTCAGGAAGGCCAGCAAATCGCTGTTGATGCCATGTTGGAGCGCGCAAATCTTGAACTACAAAGCAACCGTTTTACCGAGGCCCAGAAAACACTGCAGGCCGCCATGGAGATTGCAAGTGACTCTGCCATACATTTAAGAACGCAGGTCGTTGAGGCGAACTTCTTTATTTATACGGGACAATTAGACGAGGCTCAAAAAAATGTGGATCGTCTTAAAAGTCAGATACCGCTGACGTCAGATTTTTATATAGATCTACTTCTTATCCAAGCGGATATTCACATTAGAAAAAAAGAATATCTCCTAGCTGATGAGATTTTGAAGACGATCAATATTGCGTTGACTAAATCACAGGACAGCACGAATGCACTTAAGGCTCGATACTTATCGGCTAATTTGAATTTGAGCACTGCCAACTATACGGAAGCACTGGAAATCTACAAGGATATCATTCCTAAACTACGTGAGCAGAGTTTATTCTACTTTGAATCTAAAGCCACCTTCAACCTAGCGGAAACGCACTTTGAAAAAGGTGACTATGACAGTGCCAACGAGGTTGTGGAGCAAGCTGTTTCTAAGGCGAGTAGCTATGGATTTACAGGCATATTACTTAGCTGCTATTATTTAAAATCGTCTGTTGAAAAAGGCTTGGGCAACTATGAACAAGCGTTGTTATTCTTAGAGAAATATCAGCAACTTAAAGATAGTCAATCCAACGACACCAATTCACTCGCAACCAGCTCAGCATCTATTGATAAAGTAGGTGAGCTTAAAAAAGAGCTTTTGGCAAAAGATCAACTTATAGCAGATCAGGACACAAAATTGAAAGGTCGTGGGATGCAGAACATCCTGTTTTTTGTATTGCTTACGCTCATGTCCTTATTGACCATGTCCTTATTTAAGAATAATAAGCTAAGAGCGAAAAGTAATCAAACTCTAGAAGGCAAGAACTCTGCTCTTATGGATGAACGTGATCGAGCGCAAGATGCTGCCAAAATAAAAGCAGATTTCTTATCTACTATTACTCACGAACTGCGCACACCTATGTATGCCGTTACCGGTTTGACGCACTTATTATTAGAGACTGAACCTAGACATGATCAAAGAGAGCATCTAGAAACGCTTCAATCTTCAGGTGAATATCTATTATCATTGATCGACAATATTCTGGACTTCAATAAATTGGAAGCCAATAAAGTCGAGCTGGAGCAGATTCCGTTTGACCTTAAAAAGCGAGTGGAAGACATTACGACGTCTCTAACTAATCAAGCTAAGGATCAAGGCAACAGCCTAAGCCTAGAATTTGACAGTAGAATCCCAAGTCGTATTAAAGGTGATCCTGTTAAGATGTCTCAAATTCTTATCAACCTTGTGGGCAATGCCATCAAGTTCACCAAAAACGGTAATGTTTGGATTAGAGTGGATCAGGTAAAACAAGTTGAGGATAGATGCCTTATTCACTTTGAAGTAGAGGATAATGGTAAAGGAATATCTGAAGAGAAACAACAGGACATCTTCAACAACTTTACGCAGGAAGGTTCCAGTACTACGAGAGAATATGGTGGTACCGGTCTAGGATTAGCTATTGTGAAAAACCTTGTAAGCCTCATGGGTAGTCAGATCGTTCTGGATAGTAAGATAGGAAGAGGTAGTATTTTCTCTTTTGATCTTTGGTTTGAGTTACCAGATACCAATAAGTTTTATGAAGATAAAAACTTAAAGATCTACGAAACGGAAACAGAAGAAGAGTATCCAGAGTACAAGAAACCAGTAAGGTCTCCTAAGACCCAAAAAGAAGATAAAACCGCTTCCATCGAGAAGACGGAAAAAATAGAACCAGTTACTGCCGAAGAAAATAAAGCACCACAGAATCAAGAAGACGCTGCTAAAAAAGAAACTCAAGAAACATCAGAAGGTAAAAACAACGATGTCATTGGCCTCAAAAAGGCTACTCCTATTGAACTCATCTCTAAGAAAATTCTGATTGTTGAGGACAACAAGATCAACCAAATGATCACTCGCAAGATTCTTGAAGGAAAGAATTTTGACTGTGACATTGCAAACAATGGTATTGAGGCATTAGGTAAGATCAAGGAGAATACATATGATCTAGTTTTAATGGACATACACATGCCAGGCATGGATGGCAAGCAGTGTACTCGTGAAGTGCGCAAATTTGATCGTGAGCTCCCTATTATCGCCCTTACCGCTGTGACTCTGGACGAATCAGAGAAAGAATTCTATGAGATTGGGTTTGACGATATCATACCTAAACCTTTTAAAATGGATGAATTCTTTGAAAAGATCCAAAAGGCCTTTACTAATTACCAGATATATTAATCTGAGGCTCTTCACCTATGAAGACGGTAGTGATTCCCACGTAGTATAAATTTTCCAGATTAAATTCTTTGAGTCTCACGTAATCCTTTTCGGTGGTGAGAATAATGTCATCTTTTTGCAGACCATCCAGATCTGAAGCTCTAAAATTATAATGATCTGGGAATTTCAAATGCTGGATAATTACAAATCTTTCTAGAAATCGAATAAAGTATTCTGGTTTTGCTATTCCAGTAATCACCTTGACATCTTTTCCCTTTAGACTAGACAAGTCTAGTTCATGATGCTGCCCAATCGCATGATCGCTATACGAGATTTTAGAAAAATAAACTTTCTGATAGGCTTTTGGCTTGATTCGCTCGTTGATAGAAATCATTTCAGCTTCAGTGAGTCCATCTGGACATTTTGTAACAACGATACTTTGAGCACGATCAGCTCCAGCTCTGGACTCTCTTAAATTACCAGCAGGCAACAGTGCATCATTGAAGTATGGCTGGCTGTAATGTGTCAATAGCACATAATGGGACGCCTTGACATATCGATGTTGGAAAGCATCATCCAGTATTATAAGATCTAAATCATGATCTTCTAAAAGTCGTTTGATGCCATCCACACGTTTTTCACAAACCGAAACTATCAATTGATCCCTAAATTTCAGTTTGAATTGCAAAGGTTCATCACCTACCTCAGTCGCCTTACTAGATTCAAAAACTTCTAGATAACCTTTGGTGGCACGACCATAACCACGACTTAGGACAGCGATTTTATGGCCAGCATGCTGCCTTACGAGGTATTCCACCATAGGAGACTTGCCGGTGCCACCAGTACTCAAATTACCTACAGCAATGATGGGAATTTCAAATGAAGTAGCGTTGATCCAGCCTTTATCAAAACCGTAGTTGCGCAAGCCGGTAACACCATCATAAAGAATCGAAAACGGATACAGCAAAAATCGTAGGCCTGTCATGACCTCAAAAGTAGCTTAAATTTTATCTTTACTATTTTACGACATCTATGAAAATCAAGGATATTACAGACCACATTGAACAATTGGCACCGCTACATTATGCGCAGGATTTTGATAATGTTGGATTGCTGGTTGGAGAATACACAACTCAGGTTACCGGTGTTTTGATCACCTTGGACTGCTTAGAGAATGTGGTGCAGGAAGCGATAGAAAAAAAATGCAACTTGATCGTCACCTTTCATCCCATCATCTTTTCAGGCTTAAAGCATCTCAAACCTACCGATTATGTGAGGCGAGCAGTTCTTAAAGCCATCAAACACGATATTGCCATATATGCGACACACACTGCATTAGACATGGCCCATGGCGGCGTGAGCTATCGCATGGCGCAAGAATTGAAACTTCAAAACGTTGAAACACTGGTGCCAGAACGATCAGTGATCAAAAAACTGATGGTTCATGTTCCAGATACCCATAAAAAGGACCTTCAAGAAGCCTTATTTGTGGCTGGCGCTGGGCAATTGGGAAATTATAGCGAGTGTAGCTTTAGCATTGCAGGAACCGGAACATTCAAGGGAAACGAGCACAGCAATCCATCCTTGGGCTCTCCAGGCGTTAGAGAAGTGGCAAGCGAGGTCCTTCTGGAAGTGGCATATCTGCCGCATCTGGAACGATCGATCTTGAGCGCGATGATGAAGCACCATCCTTATGAAGAGGTCTCCTACTCCATCCAGACGCTAGAAAACGAGTACGCTAGAATGGGAATGGGAACCGTTGGAGAATTGGAACAACCACTAGCCAGCGATGAATTTTTAAAACTCGTAAAGACAACGTTTAACGCTGGTGTGGTGAGAAGTTCGCTTTCGCGAAAGCGAAACATCCATAAAGTAGCTTTATTAGGAGGTTCTGGCTCCTTTGCCATTAAAGATGCCATCAGTAGAGGTGCAGATGCCTACATCACCGCAGACCTGAAATATCACGACTTTTTCCAAGGCGAAAACATCTTGCTTTGCGACGTGGGACACTATGAAAGTGAGCAGTTCACAAAAAACCTATTGCAGGAATATATTAGCGAGAAATTTAGTATTTTTGCAATCCTTTGCGCACAGACGCAAACAAACCCTGTAAATTACACATAGACAGATGGCAAAAAAGACCGAGGCAACTGTAGAAGACAAGTTAAGAGAACTTTACGACCTACAATTAATCGATTCTAGAATTGATGAGATACGCAACGTTCGTGGGGAATTACCTCTAGAAGTTGAAGATCTTGAAGATGAAGTGGAAGGATTGAAAACACGTCTTGCAAAACTAGACACGCATCTAGTAGAGCTTAATGAGCAGATCAAGGGCAAGAAGAATTTGATTGAAGAGGCAAAGACCTTGATCAAAAAATATTCTGAGCAACAAAAAAACGTTCGTAACAATCGTGAGTTCAACTCTTTATCCAAAGAAATTGAATTCCAAGAATTGGAAATGGAACTGGCTGAAAAGCACATACGTGAATTCAAAGCACAGATTGAGCAACAAAACGAAGTCATTGCAGAAAGCAAAGAGCGGCTTGAAACTCGTGCAGATCACTTAAAGCACAAGCAAGCAGAACTTAAGGAAATCCTTAAAGAGACTGAAAAAGAAGAGCAGGCTCTTATCAAAATGTCTAACGAGCATGCAGAAAGCATTGAGCCAAGACTTATGAAAGCTTATGCTCGTATCAGAAAGAATGTAAAGAACGGCCTTGCTGTTGTGCCTATTGAAAGAGGTGCCTCTGGTGGTTCTTACTTTACCATTCCACCACAGGTTCAAGTTGAAATAGCATCTCGCAAGAAGATCATCACTGACGAGCACTCTGGAAGAATTCTTGTTGACGCGGCACTTGCGCATGAGCAGGCAGAAAAAATGAGCGCCACATTTGAAAAGATCTAAAGCTGATCTTTTCCATTGTAAATAACCCGTCTAGGTCAATCCTAGACGGGTTTTTCTTTTAACTAGGATTTAAGGGATGAACACCCTACCGACTCTACTTTTGAAGAAAATAAATAATATTATGAAACTAATAAGCTTAATACTGTTGATGTTTGCAGCAAACAGCTGTAACCAAAAAGATAAGGACATGGAGCAAACAGAGGCTGCCATGAATTCAGAACCTATTGAAGTAGCCGCAACGCAAGAAGGAATGGAAAAAGCGTATTTCGCTAGTGGATGTTTCTGGTGTGTAGAAGAAATCTATGAAAGTGTCAATGGTGTGAGCGAGGCCATTTCTGGTTACAGTGGTGGCACGACTGAAAACCCTACCTACGAACAGTCAAACACCGGTACCACAGGTCACGCTGAAGCTAATGAGATTATTTACGATCCTAAAGTTGTAAGCTTTGAAACCCTAGTAGATGTTTACTTTGCCTCTCAAAATATTGAACAGGTAAACGGTCAAGGTCCCGATCGTGGGTCACAGTACCGCAGTATCATTTTCTATCAAAATGATGAGCAAAAACAAATCATCGCCTCAAAAATCAAGGAGCTGGAAGATGCTGGTTATGAAGTGGCTGCAGAGGTCAAGCCCTTTGAAAAATTCTGGGTTGCTGAGGATTATCATCAAGACTATGCAGAAAATCACCCAACGAACGGATATATACAAAACGTATCTATTCCAAGATGGAGACGTTTTGCCGCAGCAATGCCCAACGTTATTAAGGAAGGTGTAAGCCATTAGTCAAAACCTCCAAAGTAGTAGAAGATATATACTACTGAGAATAAGATCAACACAGTAATTCCCAAAAGAGAAATCGACCTCATTAAAAAGTCAGGTTGGTGTTCTTTTGGGAATTTTCTATTGGTGACCAATTTATAATTGAGAACCGCAACGATAGGTGCAAATAGAAAGGATAATATAGTGGCTATATCTACGAGCAATAAAAATCCTTTTGGGTTATCACTCAAAACATAGTTGATCACAAAACCTCCTGTAGCCGTTATCATCAAAGCGACCAAGTACCATTTTGAATTTACTTCAGTTCCTTTTAGGAATAGAACCTCGCAAGATCTTTTAAGCGCTCGAGAATAACCATCCAACACGCCTATACTCGTGCCATACATGATACAAAATGCCGCAACAGCAATCATATAATAGGACCACTCACCTATCGCACCAGTGAACAAACCTATGACTTGATTAAAGAAATCTGCACTACTGGATGCCACTAAAATGTCTGTACCATACACCAAATAAGAACCTAGGGTCAAAAACATCACAGCTAGAACCGCACTTATCCAATAACCTAAGGCAAATTCCCCAGTAGCTTGCTTTACCGTAGACTTGTAGCCGCTAGATTTTTGTTTTTCAAGAGTCCACAAGCTATTCCAGGCACTTAAATCTACAGCGGTAGGCATCCAACCCATTAAGGCAATAGCAAAAGGTATGGTGGTAAGAGACCATAACTCTGGCGCTACAAAATCTGAGGATGGTATGGCAGGACCTTTAATCAAGACCAAAACAAAGGATACCAAGGTGCAAACGATCATTAAAAAACCTACAATCTTGATGAGATGATCCAACAATGTAAACTTCCCAAAAGCTAAAATCCCAAAACAAGACACGATCACCAATAACAACGGGACAAAAGCGCTAGCTGGTGTCTGTATTTGGAACAGCTCCTTCATAAAGACGGCGGTTACATTAAAAACGGCGGCACTAACAAAGAATAAACTCACGATCATTACAAAAAAATAGGACCCTATGGCCCATTTCCCCATACGCCCATAACCATCGATAAGACTTTCTCCAGTACCTGCAGCATATCGCGTTCCGTATTCAAAAAAGGGATACTTCAATATATTGATCACCACTATTGCCATCAAAAATCCAAATCCATAAATCATTCCAGCTCTGGTGCTTTGAACCAGGTGGCTTACTCCAATGGCGGTGCTGGCAAATATTAAACCTGGACCCAAGATCTTAAGAAAATTACTCATCGCTGATTCATAGCATTAAATTTGTTTACTAAGAATTTTTAATTATGTTTGTTTTGTTATGTTACAAAATAATAATTTCAGAACTAATAATAATCCTTCACAAACGTAGGGTAGTCTCTGATATTTAATAATATTCTAAAGGTCTACTTCAAAGTAGACCTTTTTTCATTTAAAAACCAATCATTATGTGCGGAATCGTAGGAGTATTCGATCTAAAAAAAAGCAGTGCAGACCAACGACAGGATGTACTTGAACTTTCAAAAAAACTAAGACATCGTGGTCCAGACTGGTCAGGAATCTACTGTGGTGAAAAAGCCATCCTGGCTCACGAGCGCCTGACCATTGTGGATCCACAATCTGGCGGACAGCCGTTATATAGCCCAGATGGCAAAATTGTTTTGGCGGTAAATGGGGAAATTTATAACCACCAGAAAATACGTGAACAATACAGTGATTATAAATTCAAGACAAAATCAGATTGCGAAGTTATCCTTGCTCTATATCAAGATAAAGGCGTCAATTTTATGGATGATTTAGTAGGCATGTACAGTTTTGCACTATATGATAGCGAGAAGGATGTATTCTTATGTGCTCGGGACCATCAAGGAATCATACCGTTGTATTACGGGACAGATGAAATGGGTCAGTTTTATGTAGCAAGTGAATTAAAGGCCTTAGAAGGAACCTGCAATGAAATCGCTCCGTTCCCACCAGGACACTACTATTACAGTGAGGACAAAGAATTTAAAAAGTGGTACGATCGCGATTGGAAAGACTATGACGCCGTAAAGGACAACACCAGTTCAGTAAAAGAATTGCGCAAAGCGATGGAAGATAGCGTTCACAGACATCTGATGAGTGACGTACCTTATGGTGTCTTGCTTTCTGGTGGACTGGACAGTTCTATTGTAAGTGCCGTAGCAAAAAAATATGCCGCGAGGCGTGTTGAGTCTGGCGATTACGCAGACGCCTGGTGGCCACAATTACACTCCTTTGCGATAGGTCTTGAAGGCAGTCCAGATCTTGCCGCTGCAGAAACGGTAGCAGAACATATAGGAACCGTGCACCACAGTGTCAACTTTACGATTCAAGAAGGTCTTGATGCCATAAAAGATGTCATCTACTATTTGGAAACCTATGATGTGACCACGGTAAGAGCTTCCACACCTATGTATTTATTGGCTCGAGTAATCAAATCCATGGGTATTAAGATGGTACTGTCTGGAGAAGGTAGTGACGAGATTTTTGGCGGTTACCTCTACTTTCACAAAGCGCCTAGTCCAGAAGAATTCCACAAAGAAACCGTTCGTAAACTAGACACGCTACACCTATACGATAACTTGAGAGCGAACAAATCCTTGGCCGCTTGGGGTATTGAAGGTCGCGTACCTTTCCTTGATAAAGAATTCATGGATGTTGCCATGCGATTGAACCCTAAGGATAAGATGTGCGGTAAAGGCAAGATGGAAAAGCACATATTGCGTGAAGCCTTTGAAGACTACTTGCCAAAAAGTGTGGCCTGGAGACAGAAAGAACAATTTAGCGACGGTGTAGGATACAGCTGGATCGATACTCTAAAGGAAACTGTAAACGAACAGGTTACTGATGAAATGATGGAATCTGCTAAATACAAGTTCAAAATCAATCCACCACAAAGCAAGGAAGAATACTATTATCGCAGCATCTTTAGCGATCATTTCCCTAGTGATGCCGCGGCGAGTTGTGTGCCATCAGTAAAATCTGTGGCCTGCTCTACTCCTATTGCATTGGAATGGGATGCCGCATTTAAGAATATGAATGACCCTTCAGGCAGAGCAGTTGCTGGAGTTCACGATGATGGATATTAAAATGTGAGCTTAAAATGTTTGCGCTTTCGCGAAAGCGTAATTATCTTTACACTTCAATGGAAAGAACAAATCATACTTGGTGGTGGAATAACATAGCTCAACAGCCGTGAAGTCACCCGTATGAATGAATATACAAGGTCTGCTTTACGGCAGGCCTTTTTTATTAGCCTATTTCCATTTAAAAAGATATAATGAAAGTTTTTAAACCTACTACTTCCCACCAAACAGTCCTGGCAGATACGATGACGCCTGTGGGCATCTACATGCGACTGCGGGACAAATATCCTGGCAGTATTTTGCTGGAGAGTAATGAATACGGACAACGCAGTAACAGCTTCTCTTTTATTTGCTGTAGTCCTGTAGCAACCTTTGAGATTGACTATGATAAGGTCTCTATCGCAACACCAGATGGTAAGATAGATGAGCAGGATTTTTCTACAGATTATGATCTCGTAAAAGGGCTTGAGAATTTCAAAAATTTATTTGACCCTGGAGCGACAGAGTTTCCTTTTCCCACGAATGGGCTTTTTGGGTACCTTAGTTATGATGCGGTACAGCTGTTTGAAAATATCGAATTCTCTAAAGAAAAAATCATTGATGAGGAAGCTATCCCATTAGTGCATTATCAGGTATTCCAAAATGTGCTGGTCTTTGATCATTATCACAATCAACTATATGTTTTTGATCATGTTTATGAAAAAGGTACTTCAAAAATGGAGAACCTCATCAACATCATACAGCATAGAGACATCGCAAAATATGATTTCTTCACTGATGGTGCTGAAGAATCAGAAATGACAGATGCCGATTTCAAACATCTAGTAGAAAAGGGCAAGGACCACTGCAAGCGAGGTGATGTTTTCCAGATTGTTCTTTCCAGAAAGTTTATCCAAGCTTACAAAGGTGATGACTTCAATGTATATCGCCAGTTGCGAGCGATCAATCCTAGCCCATATTTGTTCTACTTTGATTATGGAAATTTTAGAATCTTCGGCTCTTCGCCAGAAGCTCAATTACTCATAAAAAATGAAAAAGTGAGCATCCAGCCTATTGCAGGTACCTACAAAAGAACTGGCAATGATGCAGCAGATCTAGCTGCCGCCAAGGAATTAAAAAACGACCCAAAAGAAACGGCAGAACATATCATGCTGGTGGATCTTGCTCGCAATGATTTAAGTCGTCACGCTCGTGAAGTACAAGTGACTGACTATCAAAATATTCATTTCTATTCTCATGTAATTCACATGGTAAGCACAGTCACTGGTGTGATTGAGGAAGAAGACCGTATACCGCTTATAGGCGATACTTTTCCAGCAGGCACATTAAGTGGTGCTCCTAAATTTAGAGCCATGCAGCTTATTGATAAGTATGAAAAATCTGCTAGACAATTTTACGGTGGCGCCATAGGTTACCTAGGTTTTGACGGTAGTTTCAACCATGCCATCGTCATAAGAACCATTCTATCCAGTAATAATAAGATGCAATTTAGAGCTGGTGCTGGAGTAGTTGTGGAAAGCAATCTAGAAAACGAAACCCAAGAAGTTTACAATAAAACAAATGCCTTGAGAAAGGCGATCCAACAAGCAAATTTGAAATGAAAAAGAAATTATTAATACTGATAGGTATAATTGGGATTGTAACATCCTGCTCAAATGATAAAGCCATCTTTAAAGTGGACATTATTGAACAAGAAACTGGAGATAAGATTGAGTTTGTTCCTAACATGCCATTTGAACTCATAAAGGATAGCACGTACTTCTATTTTTCTAAAGAAGACTATTATAAGGTGATGGTTGCAGACATTTCTAAAGGAAAACAGATCTACAAGTCCGATAAATTTGAGATAAGGGTGATTCTAAGAAAATATATGAATGCTAAGGGTACTTACTTTGAATTTGTATTACGCTCATTCAGCAAAGATTTTAAAATTATCGATTCATACGTGATGGCTAGTACAATTGAAGAATTAAATTGTAACGGTGTCATTGATGGCAAGCTCAACATAACTACCACTTGTGCCGATGGTACCGTTACTACGGCCACAGTAGACGAATACGGGAAATTTATTATCAATGAATAAAAAGTCCAACATACTGGTAATCGACAATTACGATTCATTTACCTACAATCTCGTCCACTATCTGGAAGATCTTGAGGCAAATGTCACCGTGATGAGGAATGATAAGATTGCACCAGAAGAATGTTTAACCTACGACGCCATCATTCTTTCACCTGGTCCTGGCGTTCCTAGAGAAGCTGGAAAATTGATGGAGATTATTGACACGGTAAAAGACACGGTTCCCATATTGGGGATTTGTCTGGGACATCAGGCCATTACCGAAGCCTTTGGCGGTACGATTATCAATCTAGAAAAAGTATATCACGGTATTGCCACTGTTATGCAGCACGATAATAGTGCATTCTTTGATGGTGTGGACAAACAATTTGAAGCAGGTCGCTATCACTCCTGGAACGCCCAGGAATCTGATTTCCCAGACGTACTTCAAATCACCGCCCGAGATGAAAACGGTCAGATCATGGCCCTGAAGCATAAGGATCTACCCATTTATGGAGTACAATTTCACCCAGAAAGCGTCATGACGCCACAGGGAAAAACCATGCTCAAAAACTTTTTAGCAACACTCTAGGATGAAGGAAATACTCAACGAATTATTTGAACACAAAACGCTTTCGCGAAAGCGTGCTCACGACATCCTTACTGCCATCACCGCAGGTGAGGTCAACGATTCCCAGATTGCTGCTTTCCTTACTGTGTATGGAATGCGTAGCGTTACCGTGGATGAGCTGGCTGGATTTCGTGATGCCATGTTGGAGCAGGCCTTACTAATAGATCTAGAGAAATACAATCCTATAGATTTATGTGGTACCGGTGGCGATGGCAAGAATACCTTCAACATAAGCACGCTGGCAAGTTTTGTAACGGCTGGTGCTGGAGTTAAGGTAGCCAAACATGGTAACTATGGCGTAAGCTCAGTGAGCGGTTCCAGTAATGTGATGGAATCCATGGGCTTTAAGTTCACTAATGATTTTGACACCCTAGAAAAGCAAATTGACGAAGCAAACATCTGTTTTCTTCATGCGCCGTTGTTTCACCCAGCGATGAAAGCGGTAGCGCCTATAAGAAGAGCACTAGGAATCAAAACGTTTTTCAATATGTTAGGGCCGTTGGTGAATCCTGCGAGACCTAAATTACAAAGTGTTGGTGTCTTCAATTTACAGCTAGCCAGAAATTACGAATACCTTTTCCAAAACGAAGAAGGAAAACGATACGCCATACTCCATGCACACGATGGTTATGATGAGGTGAGCTTGACGGGAAAAACAAGAATCGCGGGCAACAATGGTGTCACTGACGTCAAACCAGCAGATTTTAACTTGTCTCAACTAACTTTAGAGCAAATATCTGGCGGTGAGTCACTGGAAGAAGCAGCTACGATATTTAAAAACGTTTTGGAAAATAATGCTACTGATGCTCAAAAGTCTGTGGTACTGGCAAATGCGGCCACAGCCATTGCTGTTGCTCAGCAAGTTTCCTTGATAGAAGCTGTTGGTAAGGCGCGTGAGTCACTGGAATCTGGGAAAGCACTGGAGTGTTTTGAAAAATTGCTAAGCCTTCAATAACACAGGTTTTCACCATTACGGAAGAATACTTTAAAACTTTATACCAACTACCACCTTGGAAGACATACTTAAAAAAATAACCGATCAAACACGAGAAAACCTTGGAAAACGCAAGGAAAAAGTTTCTTTAGATGATCTAAGACAAATGCCACACTACATTCGTAAGACCATCTCTATGCGCAATGCGATCGCTAACGGTAGTGGGATCATAGCAGAGCATAAACGGCAAAGCCCATCAAAAGGTTCCTTTAATTGCCCAGCAACAATCAAAGACGTTGTAAAAGGATATGAGGCCGCAGGTGTAAGCGCCATCAGTTGTTTGACTGATGAACCCTTCTTTGGTGGTACTCTACAAGATCTTATAGACGCCAGGGAAAGCGTTAGCATTCCTATCCTGCGCAAGGATTTTATGATCGATCTATATCAAATTCATGAGGCCAGAGCCTATGGCGCCGATGCTATTTTACTTATCGCTGCCTGCCTCAATGATGAGGAATTGAAGACCATGGCCGCAGAAGCTCTCAATCTGCAGCTTGACATATTGTTTGAAGTACATGATTTAGAAGAATTGAATCGCGTGAAGCACGTAACAGAGTCATTATTGATCGGTAAATTCATGATAGGTGTCAACAATCGTGACTTAAAACGCTTCAAAACTGATATCCAAAACAGTAAGGATCTTTTACCCCATTTTCCTGAAGACGTTTTGGCCATTTCTGAAAGCGGAATTTCAGATCCGGCGATAGTCAAGGAATTGGCTGGATTGGGATATAAAGGATTTTTGATAGGTGAAAACTTCATGAAAACCAACGATCCAGGTCATAGTTGTAGCGAATTTATAAAAGCGATACAATCATGATGATCAAGGTATGCGGCATGCGAGAAACTGAAAACATCAATGCACTGCAGCAGTTGGACATTGACTTTATGGGTATTATTAGATATCCCAAGAGCAAGCGATATGTGGATGATACACAAAAATCCCACATAGAGCAACTCACCATGAACAAAGGAACGGTTGGAGTCTACGTCAATGCTACACTTCAGGAAATTTTGCAGGATATCATTCCTTTGCAGTTAGATGTGGTACAGCTACATGGTGATGAGGATTCCGCTTTCGCGAAAGCGTTACTGGAATTAGATATCAAGGTTTTCAAAGCATTTCAAATGCACGAAGACTTTGCTTTCAACGCTCTGGAAGACTGGCTGGAATTAGGAAAACAGAATCCTGGAAAATTATTTTTCCTTTTTGATACGGCCACCAAGAATTATGGTGGTAGCGGCAAGAAATTTAATTGGCAAATACTCGACTCTTATAACGGCAGTGTTCCCTTTTTGTTAAGTGGCGGCATTTCTGAAGACGATGCGACAGCCGTCAAAAATATAAAGCACGATATGTTTCTAGGTGTGGACCTCAACTCACAATTTGAGGATGAACCTGGATTGAAGAATATCGAGATGATTAAAAGTTTCATAGAAAAATTGAGAAAATGAGCTATCAAGTAGACGAGAAAGGATTTTATGGAGAATTTGGTGGTGCATTCATACCAGAATTGCTCTATCCCAACATTGAGGAACTTCAGGAAAACTACCTGAAAATCGAGAAAAGTGAGGAGTTCCAGACCGAATTTCACCAGCTGCTCAAGGACTATGTAGGCAGACCTACACCGTTGTTCCTAGCCAAAAGACTATCGGCAAAATACGGTGCCGAAATCTGGTTAAAACGTGAAGACCTTTGCCATACGGGCGCTCATAAAGTCAACAATACCATAGGTCAGATCCTACTTGCCGAAAAACTGGGCAAGAAAAGAATTATTGCAGAAACTGGTGCTGGTCAGCATGGTGTTGCCACGGCAACCGTTTGTGCTCTCAAAGGTTTGAAGTGTATCGTCTATATGGGCGAGAAGGACATCGAGCGCCAGGCACCTAACGTTGCCCGCATGAAAATGCTGGGTGCAGAAGTACGACCAGCCATGAGCGGCTCCAAAACCTTGAAGGACGCGACAAACGAGGCGATGCGCGACTGGATCAATAATCCTGAAGACACGCATTACATCATTGGGTCCGTCGTTGGACCACATCCATATCCAGATATGGTAGCGCGTTATCAAAGTGTTATCTCCAAGGAAATCAAAGAACAAATGCAAGGCTTGCCTGATTATGTGATCGCTTGTGTAGGTGGTGGTTCTAATGCCATGGGTGCTTTTTATCATTTCTTGGATGATCCATCAGTCAAACTCATAGGTGTAGAAGCTGCTGGAATGGGTGTTGACACAGATAAAACTGCCGCGACTTTGACACTAGGAACACCTGGAGTTTTACACGCCAGTCGATCCATCATGATGCAGGATAAAGATGGTCAAGTAGTAGAACCACACAGCATTTCTGCTGGTCTAGACTATCCAGGAATTGGCCCAGCGCACGCTTGGTTAAAAGTTTCTGACCGTGCACATTATATGGCAGTAACAGATGCCGATGCATTGACCGCAGCCGTAGAATGCAGCCGTTTAGAGGGAATTATTCCAGCATTAGAAACGGCTCACGCATTTTCTGTTTTAAAAGATCTAGACCTAAAACCAACCGATCGTGTGGTGATCAACCTTTCAGGTCGTGGCGATAAGGATATGGATACGTATATGCGCGAACTCAAACTCAACGAACTTTAAGCCATGCAGAACAAGCTTACCCATCTATTTGCCAGCAAACCTAAGAATTTGCTCAATATATTTTTTACCGCTGGTTATCCTAAACTGGAAGACACCACAGTTATTTTAAAAGCTTTGGAAGATTCCAAGGTGGATCTTGTAGAAATAGGCATACCCTTTAGCGATCCGCTGGCAGATGGCCCAACTATTCAAGAGAGCAGCAAGAAGGCCCTGGAAAACGGCATGTCCATCGAGAAACTGTTCACACAACTGGAGCAGTTTAAATCAGAAAATCCAGATTTCAGCACACCGGTATTGCTCATGGGATATTTGAATCCAGTGATGCAATATGGATTGGATCGCTTTTGCGCGCGTTGTGCTGCGGTAGGTGTAGATGGATTGATCATTCCAGATCTACCCATGTATTCCTACCATATGGAATTTAAAGACACTTTTGAAAAGCACAACATTTCTAATGTTTTCTTGGTAACACCTCAAACCTCAGAAAAGCGCATACGTGAGATTGATGAAAATTCTACGGGCTTTATCTATGCGGTGAGCAGCGCGAGCACGACAGGTTCCAAAGCAGACTTTTCAGCAGCGGCAGATTATCTAGGCAAATTGAGAGATATGGATTTGAACACGCCAGTACTTACTGGGTTCAATATAAAAAATGCCCAAAATTTTAAGGATGCCTGTCAATATGTGGATGGAGCAATCATCGGGAGTGAGTTTATCCGCCAGATAAGTAACGCTACTGATATATCCAGCACCGTACAGCAGTTTGTAAAATCTGTAAAGGCTTAATTTATGGCTGATTCAGAAAACCTATATACCGACGATAATCCAGAAACCACTGTTGAGGGATTGGGTTTTGCAAATAAAGAGAAAGCTGAAGAAAGCGTTGAAAAAATCAAGGCCTTACTAGAAAAGGGTGAGATCGATCAAAACCATGCCAAGCAAATTTGTGTCACTATGGAGCAGCGATCAAAACATCACCCGCATCGCAATGATGACATGAAAGCTGCTGAGAAAGTCTGGAGAAATTACCTAGAGCAATTGAAAAAAGAATAGCATAAAGTTAAATATCTGCAATTATTCATGAGTTCGCTTTCGCGAAAGCGAAACACCACCTACATTTGCACTGCAATGAAATCAAACAACACACATCACCATCATTTAAACACTTCCCGCAAGGCGAGCTAAAAATGTATTGATGTAACTCAACATATTTAAAAACCCGTCTTTTCTAGGCGGGTTTTTGCATTTCCATCAGGAACAAAAAGTGACCTAAAAGAGACTCAAAAAGCTGAAAAGCACCAACAAATGATTAGAATAGCAGTACAAAAATCAGGAAGATTATCAGACAAATCCCTTCAACTCTTGAAAGATTGCGGGATCAAATTTGATAACGGGACGCGCAAATTGAGTTCTAAAGCAAAGAATTTCCCTATCGAGATTTTGTTCCTACGTGATGACGACATCCCACAATATGTGGCGCAAGGAGTGGCAGATCTTGGAATTCTAGGGTTGAATGAGGTCGAGGAAAAAGACCAAAAAGTCGATGTGATCAAGCAATTAGGTTTTGCTGGTTGTAGATTGAGTCTTGCCGTTCAAAAAGATGTGGACTATACAGGTTTGGAATGGTTCAACGGCAAGCGTGTAGCGAGCAGTTACACGACCATCGTCAAAAAGTTTTTTGCCGACAAAGGCATCAACGCCACAACTGAAGAAATAGGTGGATCTGTAGAAATCGCTCCAGGAATAGGCCTGGCCGAAGGTATCTGCGACATTGTTTCCACCGGTTCTACACTTATCATGAACGGCTTGAAAGAAGTAGAAACCGTTATGTATAGTGAGGCAGTTCTCATATCCAACCCATCATTGAACAGCGAGAAAAAGGAACTTCTGGACAAGCTCATGTTCCGTATGGAAGCCGTTATGAATGCGGCCAAAAACAAATACATTCTCTTGAACGCGCCCAACGATAAGATTGAGGAAATCTCTGCATTGTTACCCGGAATGAAAAGCCCAACTGTGCTTCCACTGGCCGAAGAAGGCTGGTCAAGTCTACACAGTGTCATTGAAGAAAATGACTTTTGGAATGTCATCGACCAGTTAAAGGATGCCGGCGCACAGGGAATTCTTGTAAGTCCAATTGAAAAATTAATCGTCTGATGGAAATTATCATAAATCCTTCGCAAGCGCACCAAAAAACACTTTTAGAGCGACCGCTCAAGCAACGCTCTGAAGTCGATCACGCGGTAAAAGAAATTATCCAACTCGTACGCGAGAATGGTGATGAGGCTTTGATTGCTTTTGCAAAGCAATTTGATAAAGCAGAATTAAAAAACCTAAAAGTAAGCCCAGCAGAAATTTCGCAAGCGTCCACCCAAGTGGATGAAGATTTGAAAGCTGCGATTCAAACGGCTTACGACAATATTTATAAATTCCACAAGGCGTGTTACACTCAGGATTATCCTGTGGTAGAAACCATGCCTGGCATGACCTGCTGGAGAAAATCACTGCCTATTCAAAAGGTTGGACTATATATTCCGGGTGGCTCTGCTCCGCTTTTTTCTACTGTTTTGATGCTGGGAATTCCTGCTAAAATTGCTGGCAATAAACAGGTCGTTTTATGCAGTCCTACAGACGCAAACGGCAATATCAATCCAGTCGTGTTACACACGGCAAACCTTTGCGGTATTACTGAAATCTATAAAGTAGGTGGCGCTCAGGCCATCGCTGCCATGACCTATGGAACTGAAAGTGTTCCCAACGTCTACAAGATTTTCGGCCCTGGAAATGCCTTTGTGACTCGCGCTAAGGAACTGGCCCAGCAAGAAGGCGTCGCGATCGACATGCCTGCTGGACCATCAGAGGTGTTGATCATTGCAGATGCGGCCGCAAATCCAGCTTTTGTGGCTTCAGATTTATTGGCTCAGGCAGAACATGGCCACGATTCCCAGGTGATTCTATTGACGGAATCTGAGGATCTTGCCCATGCTGTTAATGAGCAATTAGAAGTTCAATTAAGTTCGCTTTCGCGAAAGCAAACTGCCGAAGCTGCTCTGGAAAACAGCAAAACCATCGTACTGGAAAGTATCGATCAATGTGTGGAATGGTCTGATGTATATGCTCCAGAACACCTGATTATAAATACAGCAAATGCTGATGAAGTGGCTAACCGAATCACGGTTGCTGGATCGATTTTTATAGGTGCGTATACTTGTGAAAGTCTCGGCGATTATGCCAGCGGTACCAATCACACGTTACCAACCTATGGTTATGCACGCAATTATAGTGGTGTGTCGGTGGACAGTTTCGTGAATAAGGTAACCTATCAAAAAGCATCGGCTCAAGGCATTGAAAATTTAGGGCCAACTGTGGAAAAAATGGCCGCTGCTGAAGGTCTGGATGCGCACAAAAATGCAGTGAGTGTTAGATTAAAAAGTTTAAATAATGATTAAATCGTACCTGCACGATTTTCTCCTTTGGGGAAATGTAAGCAGGACAAAGGGCCTTAAAGCATGAGTACATTCAATTTAGAAAACATAGTTCGCAAGAACATTTGGAGCTTAAAGGCTTACTCCAGCGCTCGTAGCGAGTTCCAACTCTATGGAAAAACCGATGGAGCAGAATTGACTCTACTCGATGCCAACGAGAACCCGAATGATCCAGCGATATTGGACATGGATTTGCAGATTCGCAATCTGAATCGTTATCCTGATCCACTGCAAAGCGATATCAAAGAGATTCTGAGCGAGCAAAAAGGAATTGCTACAGATCAGATTTTTGTGGGAAACGGCAGCGATGAAGCGATTGATCTATTGTACCGCATTTTTTGCGAGCCAGGAAAAGACAGCGTGATTACATGTCCGCCAACTTACGGGATGTACGAGGTGAGCGCTGCAATCAACGATGTTGCCGTGGTTGAATTTCCATTAACCAGTGATTTTTCTCTGGATGTACACGGGATTTTGAAAAGTGACGCTTTCGCGAAAGCGAAACTCCTATGGATCTGCTCTCCTAATAACCCAACAGGAAATGCCCTTCTAAAAGCTGATTTACAACACGATTGGCAAGCAGAAAATTATACCAAAGGCGGCATGATGGACATGCCTTATGCGCCAGAATTTGAACAGGAACTCAAAGAAAACAAAGAGAATCTGGATCGACTGATTGGTGGTTTCAATGGAATCGTAGTGGTTGACGAAGCCTATCAAGATTTTACCGAGAATCAAAGTTTCATACGCAGACTGGATGATTATCCTAATCTTGTCGTTTTGCAGACCATGTCCAAAGCACATGGCATGGCTGGTGCTCGTACCGGTTTTGCTTTTGCATCACCAGAGATCATCGCTTTGTTCAACAAGACGAAGCCGCCTTATAATGTCAATGAGCTGTCTCAAAAGGCAGTTTTGAAGGCATTACAACTCACAGATCAAACGGATCAACAGATAAGCGAAATCAAGTCCAACAGAGAAATGTTGAGCACCTTGCTGGAAGATCTGGAATACGTAGAAGAGGTTTATCCAAGCGAGGCCAATTTTATTTTGGCCAAAGTCAAAGATGCCAGCGCTGTATATAATTATTTGAAGGATCAGGGCATTATCATACGCAATCGCAGCAGCCAGATCCCTAATACGCTAAGGTTTACCGTGGGAACGACTCAGGAATGTGAGGTGTTGATGAAGACGTTGAAAGAATATTGAATAATGATTAACGATTTTTGATTTCAGATTTATTCTGAATTCAGAATTCAAAATTCAGAATTGATTTTGAAAAAAGTACTATTTATTGATCGCGACGGCACCATCGTTAAGGAGCCACCAACAGATTATCAGTTGGACAGTTTTGAAAAGTTGGAGTTCTTACCTATGGCAATTACCCAGTTGCATCGCATAGCGAGAGAATTGGATTATGAACTGGTGATGGTGACCAATCAGGATGGTTTAGGAACCGATAGTTTTCCTGAAAATACCTTTTGGCCAGTCCATAATTTGATGATGGACATTTTGGAAAAAGAAGGCGTGACTTTTAGCGAAGTCTTGATTGATCGATCTTTTCCAGAACAAAACGCGCCTACCCGCAAACCTCAAACTGGCCTGTTGACCCATTACATCAAGGGCAATTATGACTTGGCCAACAGCTTTGTCATAGGCGATCGCAATAGCGATATGCAGCTGGCAAAAAACCTGGGCTGTAAAGGAATTCAGTTGCCCTCGATAACTGATGACTCTACTTTTGAAGACGAATTGGTGGTTTTAAAAACCGATTCTTGGAAAGAGATTTTTCAATTTTTGCGAGGTCAACCACGCAAAGTGTCGGTGAGTAGAAAAACCAATGAAACCGACATCAACATCACGCTGAATCTGGACGGTTCTGGAAATGGGACCATCGATACGGGATTGAAGTTCTACGACCACATGCTGGAGCAATTGCAACGTCATGGTTCGCTGGATCTGGATATCAAGGTGGATGGCGATCTGGAAATCGACGAGCACCACACCATCGAGGACACTGCTATTGCGCTGGGTGACGCTTTCGCGAAAGCATTATCCACTAAAAAAGGTATCAATAGATATGGATTTTTATTGCCCATGGATGATTCCTTGGCACAAGTGGCCGTAGATTTTGGAGGAAGACCATGGATCGTTTGGGAAGCAGAATTCAAAAGAGAATACGTGGGCGACATGCCTACAGAATTGTTCTACCACTTCTTCAAATCCTTCAGTGATGCGGCAAAGTGCAACCTGAACATGAAGGTAGAAGGTGACAATGAACATCACAAAATCGAGTCGCTGTTTAAAGCTTTCGCGAAAGCGATAAAAATGGCAGTCAAACAAACAGGCGACGGCAAGTTGCCCAGCACCAAAGGCACGCTATGATTGCGATTGTAAAATATAACGCCGGTAATATAGGTAGCGTCACTAACGCGCTCAATAGACTGGGCATTGAAAATAAGGTCACTGACGATTCTGCAGAATTGAAAGCGGCAAACAAAGTGATTTTTCCTGGCGTGGGCGAGGCTGGTACAGCGATGAGTTATTTGCGGGAACGAGAACTCGATCAGGTGTTAATTAACTTAAAACAGCCATTTCTTGGGATATGCTTAGGTATGCAGTTGATGTGCAATCACAGTGAAGAAGGTGACACTCCATGCCTCGGAATTTTTGATACAAACGTGAAGTTGTTCAAATCGCCCGAGTTTAAAGTGCCGCATATGGGATGGAACAGTTTGAATACTGAATATCGATCAACGAATGACGAATTAAAAACGGATTCAAATCAAAAATCAAAAAACGTTAATCAGCAATCATTAATCCTTCAAGGCTTGCCGCAGAATGCCGATGTGTACTACGTTCACTCCTACTATGCCGAGCTTTGCGAGGACACAGCAGCGGTTTGCGATTACATATTACCATTTAGCAGCGTTTTGCAAAAAGATAATTTTTATGCGACCCAATTTCATCCAGAAAAGAGTGCTGGAGTTGGCGAGCAGTTATTGAAAAACTTTATAAGCCTACCCTAAATCCCTTCCAGCGGAAGGGACTTTATTAAGGATTGGCATTTGAATGAAACACTAACCGATTCCGCTATGCAGTGGAATGACAAACAAATTTTCCCCTTTGGGGAAATGTCCGTAGGACAATGGGGCTTATGAGAATAATACCAGCAATAGACATCATTGACGGGAAATGCGTTAGGCTTTCTCAAGGAGATTATAATCAGAAAACCGTTTATAATGAAGACCCGCTTGAGGTGGCTAAAGAATTTGAAGCCAATGGCATTCAATACCTTCACTTGGTAGATCTTGACGGTGCCAAAAGTGCCCACGTGGTCAACTGGAAAGTGCTGGAACGCATTGCGAGCCAGACAGGTTTGAAGGTAGATTTTGGCGGTGGCGTAAAAACCGATGAAGACATCAAGATGGTTTTTGAAAGCGGAGCCAAACAAGTAACTGGTGGTAGCATCGCCGTGAAGAATTCAGATACTTTTGAGGGATGGATTGAGAAATACGGCAGCGATAAGATCATACTCGGTGCAGATGCTAAAGATGGCATGATTGCCACACACGGCTGGCTGGAAAGCAGCGAACTGGAAGTGGTGAAATTCATCAAGGAATGGAACAAAAAAGGCATAGAATACGTCATTTGTACCGACATTGCCAAAGACGGCATGCTCGCCGGACCCAGCTATGAATTGTACAAAGAAATTCTGGCTATAGAAACCTTAAAACCGGCGGATGCTATTGTTCCGTCAGCAGATGAATTTGAGAATGGTATCAAGCTGATAGCCTCTGGTGGTGTTGCCGTGGCAGATGATCTACATCGCTTGCGCGAAATGGGTTGTGAAGGAGCTATTGTGGGCAAAGCCTTTTATGAAGGTAGGATCAGTTTTAAGGAGTTGAGAGAGTTTATATAATTCCTGCGCACGCAGGAATCTTGTTGATTTGTCAACCAGCATTTGAATAAACACTAAGCGATACCGCCATGTGGCGGAAGGACAAAAAAGTTTCCCCTTTGGGGAAATGTCCGCAGGACAATGGGGCTTGAGGCCTGAATATAAATCAAAAGTAGGTGTTGGATCTTTAGAGATCTCTGCCTGCGCAGAGAATTATGCTAAAAAAAAGAATCATACCGTGTCTGGATATCAAAGACGGTCGCACCGTTAAAGGAATCAACTTTGTGGGCTTGCGAGACGCTGGCGATCCCGTACAACTGGCGCAGCAATATGCAGATCAAGGCGCAGACGAGTTGTGCTTTCTGGACATCACCGCCACCGTGGAAAAAAGAGATACTTTGGTACCGCTTGTTAGAGAAATCGCCGCGGTATTGAACATACCGTTTACCGTTGGTGGTGGTATCAATGACGTGAAACTCGCCAAAGAAATCATCAAAGCTGGAGCCGATAAAATCGCTGTGAATAGCGCAGCAGTTCATAGACCTGAACTGATTAATGAGCTGGCTGCAGAGTTGGGAAATCAGTGTGTGGTGGTGGCTGTGGATACGAAAAGGATTGCGGAAAATGACCAACAGATTCCGGGTCAAGCCCGGAATGACAACTATGCTGACAAAGTCTTTGTCTCTGGCGGTAGAACCGAAACCGATAAAGAAACCATAGCCTGGTGCCTGGAATGTGAGCAGCGAGGTGCAGGAGAAATCTTGCTGACGAGCATGGACCACGACGGCACTAAAAACGGATTTGCACTGGAGATCACAGATACGCTTTCGCGAAAGCTAAACATTCCCATCATCGCCTCTGGTGGTGGTGGCACGGCAGCACACTTTGAAGAATTATTCAAAGACACTCATGCCAGTGCTGGCCTTGCGGCAAGCATCTTCCATTTTGGAGAATTGCCCGTGCCGGTATTGAAAAGGCAATTGGCTGAAACTGGAATCGCCATTCGTATACCTGCCAAAGCAGGAATCTGAGTTTGAGTAGATGAAATACATAGCCGTCCTGTGACGGCTGGATAAATTAAAAATATTGTATTCGGGAATAGAAGATTTCCGACTGCGAATAAAACAGAAGGTGTTGGATCCAAGAGGTTTCCACCTTCGTGAGAATAATTATGAAACTAGATTGGAATAAAGGAGAAAACGGATTGCTACCCGTGATCGTTCAAGATATGACCAGCAAGCAAGTGTTGATGCTGGGTTATATGAACGAAGAAGCATTTGAAAAGACCAAGGCAGAAAAGCGAGTAACTTTCTACTCGCGCAGCAAAAAACGTTTGTGGACTAAAGGTGAGTCTTCAGAAAATTATCTGGACGTGGTCAGCATTTCTAACGACTGTGATCAAGACGCTATTCTAATCATGGCATACGCTCATGGGCCAACATGCCACACGGGTGAGACTTCTTGTTTTGAGGCTGGAGAAGAAGTTCGCTTTGGCGAAAGCGAGATCCTGAAACAAATTAAAGATGACAAGTTCACCATCAACGATCTGGAAAAAACCATTCATCAAAGAATCGATGATCAAGTAGAAGGATCCTACACGTACTCATTGATTCAAAAAGGAATCAATAAAGTAGCCCAAAAAGTAGGCGAAGAAGCCGTTGAAACGGTGATTGATGCCATCAACGGTAAAGAGGAAGATTTTCTTTATGAAGCTGGTGACTTGATGTATCATTATCTGGTTTTGCTTAAAGCCAAAGGCTTCTCACTGGCTGATATCGAAGCAGAGCTTGCCAAACGCCATAAAAATTAACAAGCCGCAACTTCCCTAAGGCTGCGGCTCTTTCCAATTCTACGACCTCTTAAGTTCCCCTAGATCATAAAGGCATATAGAATAGTTAGTCAACAAATCAATCTTGATATTGATACACCAGGTGATTCATTTGGTCATCAATAAATTTGGATCCAGATAGGTAAAGTGCATCGGCAAATTTTTGGCCATCGACCTCTACCATTTTCGCATTTTCAGAAATAGTGCTCGTCCACGTGGTCACTTTGTAGATCGCATTTTCATAATTTGTTGCTGCCGCACCACGGTTGAAGGATTCCACTTTAGTATCTTCAATGACGCCACCTATATAAATGGACTTTGCCAGATAACCTTTCCAAAGTACCTTCTTGAGTCCAGAACCTTGTGCCACATTAAAGTCGGTTTCAAGCATGTAATAATCTTCTTTTCCTCTAGAGCCAAAACCACCACTAGATGGAGCAGATATGGCCTTGTTCCCTAAAGACAAATTGGTTTTGATTACAGCGTTTGCACCGGCAAGCCCAGATAACCAGCTACCACCAGTTTCACTCCAGCTCATGACTAGATTGATGTCCAGAATGATGGCATCATCCAGGTCTTTGGATAAAGCGTTGTTCCCACCAGAGGCCAATTTCCCAAGAGATTTCAAACCAGGAAACATACCTTGCTTTTTAGAATCACCTTTTTCGGCAACCTTTTCACTGGCCAGGCCGCTAAATTGGGTAGGGATAATTTCCAGCATTCCAGGATTTACACTTTCGCGCAAGACAGGTCCTTTTAGCGGTACTGCTTTTTTGTAAAAATCTGTGGCAGCAGCCTTGTCCACTCCAATGATGTTGAAACCTTTTGCTTGTAGGTCTGAAACCATGTCCGCATAGAGTTGATCGACCTTTTGCTGGAGCAGGTCAGCATTTACCCCTTTAAGACCTAAGGCCGCTTGAGAAGTGGCTTCTGCCCTACCTTTTCCTCTAAACTCTCGTTTTGCCTTGTAGTCAATATCTTCCCGGTACACCTCAACCAGCACGTTGAAGTTAGCGATGTAGACATCCTTTGACGCCTTTTTCTTAGGCTTGACACCTAGATAGTCCACTTTGGTCTTAAAGTCTGAGAGCGTTTGAGCACTAACGCCATAACCCAAAAGGACGAAACTGCAAATCCATAAAAAATTCTTCATGATTTATATTTTTAAAGTTGTTCAAATATCGCTTTCGCGAAAGCGAACCATCAATAAGGCAACTGTCGTATTCTACTAAGGCTCATCAATTAACTTGAACTTAACCGCAATCAATTGTACATACAATAACTTTGAGAAAAACAAGAAAAATGAGCGATAAACAAGAATTATTAGAACCTATAAAAATTGGAGCCGTAGAATTGAAAAACCGTGTGGTGATGGCACCCATGACCAGATGTCGTGCTACTAACGAGCATCAAGCTCCAGAACAAAAACACGTCGATTACTACACACAACGTGCTGGTGCAGGATTGATCATTACAGAAGGCAGCGAGGTATCAGAAAAAGCAAGAGGTTATCCTTTTGTTGCAGGTATTTTTAATGATGCCCAAGTAGAAGGCTGGAAAAAAGTTGTCAAAAGTGTTCACGATGCAGATGGGAAAATCTTTTTACAGCTGTGGCATGTAGGCCGTACCTCATTGCCAGATTACCATGACGGACAATTGCCATGGGCACCTAGTGCCGTGAATCCAAATACGGAACTGCGCAACGCCAAAGGTGAGAAAAAACAAACCGTTACGCCACATGCGATGAGCAAGGAAGAAATCCAACAAACCGTAGGCGAGTTTAGACACGCAGCAGCAAATGCTAAAAAAGCTGGCTTTGATGGTGTAGAGATTCACAGTTCTAATGGTTACTTGATCCACCAGTTCTTCAACAATAAATCCAACGTACGTACAGATGAGTACGGCGGTACCAATGAAAATCGGGCACGTTTTTTCTTTGAAGTGCTTGAAGCCGTTAAAGAAAGCTGGCCAGAAAACCGCATAGGTTGTCGTTTGAATCCATCCTTACATGGTGTATTTGGAATTGAAGGAACTCCAGATACGATTCCGTTTTTTGAATATTTGATCGACCGCTTAAACAACTTTGATCTTGCCTATGTCCACTTGTCAGAACCATTTACAGATGTGAGCGACGTCCACTTTCTAGAAACAGACATTGCCAAACACTTTAGACCTATTTACAAAGGTAACTTGATGATCAATAGTGAATTTGATCGCGAGTCGGGAAATAAGGTCATTGCAGATGGTCATGCAGACCTAGTTGCTTACGGTAAATTGTTTATCTCTAATCCAGATCTGGCACACAGGTTTGAATTGAAAGCAGAAACTACAGAATGGGACCAAAACACGTTTTATTCCCAAGGCCGTGAAGGATATACAGATTATCCAACGCTGGAAGAGCAGAAAGCCAGCTAGGCTCTAAGTCCCGTCAACAAAATATTGGGTAATTCCTTTTTAAGGTCAGCTACTTCGGTAGCTGATTTTTTTGGTATCCATAAGTAGATGGATCGTAAAGTGCTCAACAGATTGAATAGTATGGTTTCCACACTCAGGTTTTTGAACTCGCCGCTGGCGATGCCTTCTTTGAGTATCTGCTTAAAATCCAGTTCGTATTTCTTGCGCGATGCGATGTATTCTTCATAGGCAGCTCCTTCTAGGTGCATCCAGTCGGTATTCAAGACCGCGAGAGCATCGGTGTTTTCCACTGCTATTTTGATGTGTAGAGCTATGAGTTGTTCCGCTTTCGCGAAAGCGGTACCATCATTTTTCTTCACCGCATCCATTCCAGCCGTGAATTTACGAGCCACCTCTAGAATCAACTGCTCCAGGATTTCCTGCTTACCCGAAATATGGTTGTAGAGACTTGCCGCCTTAATATCCATGGCCGCCGCAAGATCTCGCATGGTAACGGCGCTATAACCTCGTTGCTTAAAAAGTTGCGCAGCTGTGCGCACGATCTGTTTTTTACGAGTAGTCATGGCCACAAAGGTATGGCTTAATCAGATTTTAATTTAGCTTTGATCCTATGAAGAACTCTAGCGAAAAAATTGTTACAAATCCCTTGATAGATAGGCTGCCGCCGCATCTCAAGCAATTTATCAAGCCGCAAAATTATGAATTGTATACTGCTCAAGATCAGGCAGTATGGAGACACGTGATGCATAAAAATGTGGAATATTTATCGCAGGTAGCACACGGTTCTTATCTCAATGGCTTGAAAAAAACAGGAATTTCCATCGATGAAATTCCATCCATGTACGGTATGAACCGCATCCTTAAGGATATAGGTTGGGCAGCCGTTGCAGTGGATGGTTTCATTCCGCCAGCGGCATTCATGGAATTCCAGGCGTATAAAATTCTAGTAATTGCGGCAGATATACGTCAGTTTGAAAATATCGAATACACGCCAGCACCAGATATTATTCATGAAGCCGCAGGACACGCACCTATTATAGCCAGTCCTGATTATGCAGAATATTTAAGACGTTTTGGCGAGATAGGCAGCAAGGCTATTTCTAGCGCACATGATCATGATGTTTATGAGGCTGTAAGAGAGTTGTCAATTTTAAAAGAGATACGCTCTGATCAAGAAAACCAAGAACTACAGGAAAAAATAGACCATGCCGAAGCTCGCATCGTTGAACTCCAAAATAAAAAAGTAGCGCCCAGCGAAATGGCATTGATTAGGAATCTGCACTGGTGGACCGTGGAATATGGACTTGTGGGAACGCTCGACAACCCTAAACTTTATGGTGCTGGTCTGCTTTCCAGCATAGGAGAAAGTAAAAGCTGTCTGGATCCTGAAGTCGAGAAACGTCCTTATACCATTGATGCTGCCTACCAGGATTTTGATATCACGCGCAAACAACCACATCTTTATGTGACACCAGACTTTGCTCACTTGAGCGAAGTGCTGGAAGAATTTGCCAATACCATGGCAGTGCGTAGAGGTGGCTATCGAGGCCTGCAAAAACTGATAGACTCCAAGTCACTGGGAACTATTGAACTAAGCACTGGCTTGCAGGTTTCAGGAGTTTTTAAAAGGATGATCAAGAATGAAGATAACGAGGTCATCTTTTTTGCAACCCAAGGAAAAACAGCACTCGCCTATCGCGATAAGGAATTGATAGGTCATGGAACAGCGACCCATAAAAACGGATTCTTGTCACCTATAGGGAAACTCAAGGGAATCAACCTTGCCATAGAAGATATGGGACCGCGTGACCTACAGGCATACAACTTTTACGACAACGAGCGCATTGAATTTACCTATGAGAGTGGTATACGTGTAGAAGGCTTGAATGTCACCGGTATGCGTAATATTCACGGTAAATTGATCTTGATCCAGTTTACAGATTGTACCGTGACCTATAAGGATGAGATTCTATTTGCGCCCAGCGACGGCATGCTACATCTCGCCGTAGGTAAGGAAATTATAAGTGCCTTTGCTGGCCCAGCAGATCATCACAGTTTTGATCTCATATTTCACGCCGTGCCTTCCGGCAGGCAGGAGAGCGACACCAAGACTATCAAGCCTCAATATTCCAAACGTGAACTGGCGATCCATGATCTCTACCACAAATTGAGAACCTATCGAGAGGACGATAAAATCAACGTTTCTGTATTGGAAAAAATGAAGCTTCAGGTCATGGAGCATTATCCAGAGCAGTGGTTGCTTATCCATGAGATTGATGAATTGTTGCAGTAAAGTTGTTATTTAATAAGCTTTTCTGCCTTCCGGAAGGCATGGCGCGAAAGCGGAATAATCTTCATCCTGATCACATATTTTCAGTTTGATATTTATGTAGGTTTACTATATTTAGTATACCCAACCTACCGAATATGAAACAACTAGCGCTAACTGTATTTTTATTTTTCAGTATTCTAGCTAACGCACAAACAGAAAAAAATAAGAATAACGTTGAGTTATCAAAAGATGAATTGAAGTTCAAAGCAAAGATTGAACTAGCAGATAAATACTTATTTACCAATATCGATTCTGCAACCTACTTTATAAAACAAGCAGAAGAGATTTCTAATAGGATTGCTGATGAGATATTAATTAGAAGCTTTTTAAAATCTAAAGGCGACATCTATAAAACAAAAAACGACTTTGAAGAAGCTTTGGTTATCTATGAGGAGCTTCTCGATAGTTTTCAAGAAAAAGGAGATCCATATGGGGTTGCTAGAACCCAATCGGATATAGGAGTGGTTTATGAAGAAATGTCTGAGCCACAAAAGGCAATTGAGCAATATTTGAAGGCTCTAAAGTTTTTTGAAAACGATCCAGAATACCAATCTAATGCTGCTGCAACACTTATGAATATTGGCGTCATTCATAAAAAGCAGAAAAATTATTCTGAAGCTGAGAATTATTATCGTCGAGCTCAAGTGATTATCGATTCTGATAATGATGAGGATATGAAATTACGGATTAGAGCCAATCAAGGATCCATGCTCATTGAAGCAGGAAAACCTGACAAAGCAAAAAGTATTTTAAAAGAGGCTTATGTAATTGCTAAAAAAGAAAATCATCAACAAGGAATTGCTACAGTAACACAAAATCTTGCCATACTCGAGTATTATAAAGGAAACCTGTCACAAGCGGCAGACTATTTTACATTAGCAGGTGATGCTCACGAGTCTTATGGGAATCTTCAGGCAGCCATGACTACGAGAGTAGGAATTGCAGAAATCTACATTAAAAACAAAGAGGCGCAGAAAGCGATACCTCTTTTAAAAAATGCTATAGCGTTTTATGAAGAAACTAATGATTCAGATCGCTTATTTCCTTCATATCTATCTTTAAGTTCAGCCTTTGCTTATAATCGTGAACCAGATAGTGCAAGGGCTTACATTGATAAGTATGTTGAATTAAGAGAAAAATACGATGAGGAAAATAATAAGGAAATAATTTTTGAACTCGATAAAAAATATCAAACAGAGAAAAAAGATAGAGAACTAGCAGAACAGAAATCGGCTATTTTGCAGAAGGAACTGGAAGCTAAGCAGCGCAACCTTTACCTTATTCTATTGGGATTGGGACTGTTCTTTGCCGTGATCATAGGCTGGCTTATCATACGTCAAAAAACGCTAAAGAACAATCAACTGCGACAAGAAAGCAAATTAAAAGCAGCCCAAGCCGAAATCGAGAAACAAAACAGCCTGCAAGAACAGCGTCTTAGTATTTCGCGGGACCTGCATGATAACATAGGATCCCAATTGACATTTCTTATAAGCAGCATGGACAGTTTGCGCTATGCCAAACAGGTCGCACCAGAAACCGCAAATGACAAACTGGAAAACTTAAGTCAATTCACCCGCAAGACCATAGGCGAGTTACGAGATACGATTTGGGCCATGAATCATGATGAGATCTCCTTCCAAGATCTTCAAGAGCGATTGACTTCTCACATCAATACGGCAAATCAAGCATCTGCAACGACTCAAATTTTACTCAATATTGATCCTGAAATCAATAAAGCGCATTCTTTTGACTCTGTAAAAGGCATGCACATTTTCCGTTTGATACAGGAAGCGATCAACAATTCCATCAAATATTCAGGTAGCGATACCATCCACATTGATTTTGAAAAAGCAGACCTCAATGGCAAGAATGCCTTCAAAGTCACGATCAAGGATGATGGTAAAGGGTTTGACCCTGAACAGGTGGCGTCTGGAAACGGCATGCGCTACATGAAAGAACGCGCCGACGCTATTGAAGCAGATTTCAACTTGACCTCAAGCCCTGAAAATGGAACCTCAGTGATTGCCGTGGTGCCTTGCTAGATCAGATTGTTGTTGCGTGCTTTTTCTACTGCTTCCATTTTTGAGTGTACTTGCAGCTTTTTATAGATGTTCTCAATATGCTTGCGCACCGTGCTGGGTGACAAGATCAAATTGTCTGCAATCTTTGTATAGCTCAATCCTTGTGCGAGTTGCTCGAGCACTTCGGTTTCTCTAGTGGATAGATCGTATTCCTTATCGTCTTTATATTCTATGCTTTTGGGATTGCGCAGCAGTCGTAAGGTCTTCATCGCGATGGATGGCGTCATGGCCGCGCCACCGTCTAGCGTTTCCAGTATTCCGTTTTTGAGGGATTCTGGATCGACCTCTTTTAATAAGTAGCCATCTGCACCTGCCTGGATCGCGTTGAAGATGTGGTCATCATTATCAAACACAGTCAATATGATGATCTTGATATGTGGATACCTACTTTTTACCAGCGCGGTAGCTTCTACTCCATTCATTACCGGCATTTCAATATCCATAAGGATCAAATCAATATGGCTGTGCTTTTCCAGTTTCTCTAGGACGTCCTTACCGTGAATCGCCGTAAAACGCAGATCAAAATCATCAAAAAAAGATAGCTTTTCTTTAGTCGCATGAATCAAGAACGAGTTGTCGTCGACAATGGCATAACGTATTTTCATAAGGTTAACTGGTTAGTTATTTGAAAGATATGTAAATAATCGTATAAACATCCGCACATTTTCTATCACGATTTTAAAGCTATCGCGATACATTTTGGGTAGGCTTTTGGAGTCTTCAGAAACCGTCTGGTTCCATCGTTGCAGCGAGCCGCAATAATCTTTGAGATGTTGCTGTTGTAGATGATTACGTTGTTGCAGACGATGTATTTCCAGATAGGCAGTATCTAGCTTTGAGGTTATAATTTGGTTGAGTTCGCTTTCGCGAAAGCGATCTATTTCCAGACCAACTGCTATACCAGAGCCTACCAGAAAAAGTACCAACATCAGTAAATATTCCAGTTGTGCCGGGTCAAAAGCAGCCATCGCTATGTGAGTTGCAGCCATCATCGTTGATTATCTCGCCACGCGCATCTGGAACATGAGGTCAAAATCTGTGGAACCAACTTCTTGACCATCGGCATAAAAAAGTTTTCTAAAAATCATCCTGCCATCACCGTTAGTGACCACATAACGCTTGGTCCAGTCAGGAAATCTCGTGTCACGAGATTCTGAGGCGTACATGAGTTTATCGTGCTGGCGGTAGGTTTCACGCATCCATCGAGCAAAGGCATCTGGATCTTTGGCGCGTTGCTGCAGTAGTTTTTGAACCTCAGCAACGGAATTGTCGCTCTCAAAGCCTATTCCCATAAGGTTGACGTCAGACTCGTGATAGACCGCTCTATTCTCACCTTCCATGGTAGAGAAAAGCGGTTTGCCACCTGCGTAAAATACATATTTGGTCTTTAGTTGATCGGTAGTGAAATCGCCTTCTACCTGAGTGACACAGTACAATTCGCCGTTTTTATATTCAAAATCAGTCTTGATCTCAAAACCCGTCTTGTTGACCGTGTGGATGTAACTTATCCTATTTTGTGTATCGTAATGATAGGTCTTGGTATAATTGGTATACACACCTGTGCCTGTTTCCTTAACGAGCCTACCAGCGGCATCGTGGTCATAATCAACATTGGTATTGAAGTTGGCCGCGCTAGCCGTCTTGACCAGACTGTCCAACTGCTGGCCTTTATATTTATAATCCATCAAGGTTTCACTGGGATAATCGCCCATGATGCGTAAGTATTCTTTATCTAGAAGACCTTGCTCATTAAAAATGAGCACCTTGAGCGATGTAGGTTGATAGCCAGTACTATCTGCCTGATAATAAACAGCTTCCGCTTTGGTGACTTTCTTCTCAAATCCATAATCTGCTTGATGGATGAGCGGCAACACTTGATGCAGGTTGCCATCTTTTTCATAGGATGGTTCTTGGTAAACTTTCGAACCACAACAAGAGCGGCAAAAACCTGCTTGTGCAAAGACAAGACAGATTGCGAGAATGATAAGCTGTTTCATGACTTGGATTATTTCTTAAATGTTTGACCCTTGTGTTTTGCCAATGCATAGTTTCCAAGAGTTTTTGAAGAATAGTTAGCCAGATAATAGGCTGGCTTTTCATTGATGTAGAAATGTGCGTTGCCGGCTTTGTCCAGATAAAATTTGAAGGTACCCAACTTGATGTATTCACCGTTTGAAAAAAGGTTCACTCCTTTTTCGTTTTTGTGAATCCAGTCGTTAGCTGAGTAGGTATAACTCGCTCCAAAACGGCTATTGTTTTTATTTTCTATATCTACAAAAATGGTTTTGTTGAGCTTTTTGAGATATACCAACCAGCGGCCTGGTTGTACCACGGTCACCGCATAATCCGCTGGTGGGATGGTGACGCCGTTGTTATAAAAGTAGGCGGCTTTTCCATCCTTATACATCACGATCACCTCATTTTCCTTTGCTATACGTCTGGCATTTGTAACACCATCCATTTCAATGTTCTTGTAATCTGAGATTACAAAATCTTCCAGGCCATAACCAAACAACAGGTCCATATCGCCTTGGGCCTTTATGAAGTACTTGGGGTTTTCAATACGCAGCCCGTTTTGGTAAAATTGAAAGGTGGTTTCTCCTTTTTTCTTAACCTCTATGGTCGCATTTGTATTAAAGGGTACAGTCTCTACACTACTAGCAGACTCTGATTTTTTAGGTTGAAAATCAAAAAGCTTCTCGCCGTTGTATTTTCTACCCAAGTAGAGTTTCTTTTCTGTATTGGCGGCGCTGCCAGTGAGGACATAAACCGGCTTGCCCGCTTTCATAAAAACAAAATCGCCGTTTTCAATAGTCTTCCAGCTGGTGTTGGAATAATCCTCCACCAAGACACCATTCTCTATGATCTGAAATTCATTTTTTTGAGGATCCTGACCATAAGCCATATAGTCACCTATTTTTAACTCTGCGTTATAAAATCCGTTTTCAGATTTATAATCGGGAACTATGTAATGTCTTTGCAGCGTGCTATCTAACACATAATAGCTGTTGCCATAATAATGGCTCTTGAAATTTTTCAATGATAAACCCTTATCGTAGAAATTAATATATCCGTCGTGATGTTCCATAACGTATGGGCTTCCTGCTGCTACTTCTGGCGCGATTCCTTTAACTCCTAAATCTTCGTTTGATACATAACCACCGTCACCCAGATAATAATGCTGTCCTACGTCAATGTAGAACAGGGCGCCGTTGTTGATGGATCTTCCACCCATCCACTGTTTACTTACCGGGCGACCATGTAACATGACATAAGGGATCACTACTTTGCTGCCTTCTACAAAGGGTAGTTTTTCCCATTTGAGCTTGCGGTCTTGAACGATCTTGTCCACATCGTCATAATAGACAATGCTGCGACCGGTAATAGTTGTGGTATATCGCGGATTGATGACTTTTTGAGTGATCCAATTACCCTTGTGGTCAAACGTGTACTCATATTTTATAGGTGGATCACTACCCCAGGACAGTTCCATTTTGAGACCGTCCTTGAACTTTGTGGTACCAAAATACGTGGTGCCATCGCTATTAGTGTTCGTACTTGTCACCCACAACATATCACCTTTAAGTTCATAGGTATACTTTGTGGTTTTAGTGGTTTTATCCTCTTTCCTATAACTACTGGTTTCCATCAACCTCTTACGGGAATCATAGCTATAGCTGTGGATCCAGAAATCATTCTCTTCACGAGTCAGGCATTTATGACCATCATAGGCGTAGTAGCTCGGTGAGTCTGAATAACTAGGCTTCTCTACGGTGATCAAGCCGTTTTTCATTTCTATGAAAGGCTTTTTGTAAGTGATGGCTTCCTGTAAGCTATAATCACTGGGTTGATATTCCAGCTTGCCATCTCTAGAATACCTTGTGTATTCCACACTATAAACAGAGCCCTTGACATTTCTGGCCGGTAATTCAGTGTAGTATTTTCCCACGGGATTCATGGGAGCGTTGACCATGTCAATATGCACTTGCGCTTGTAGAAAGTCCGCTTTCGCGAAAGCGAATACCATTAAAATCAGTAAAACTTGTTTCATGAGTAGGATCTTTGAACCAAAATTGCCCTAAATCAACCATCGCTGAAATAGGGCAATTGACGTAAAGACGATTTCAAGATCGCTCTAACGAGAACCAAATGGCCATCACCAGCGCCAGTACCACCGCCGAAATTTGAATAATGGCGATGCTCTTGATACAGCGATGCTGCGGCTCACGTCTCCACAACATCAAGTTGAGCGCTACCGAGACCACAAAAAGGTAACGTGAAAAATAAATTTACATAATAGAACCAGTACCAACCCATAAGTAAGGCAAACATCGCCAAGACAAGTGAAGGTATCGCGAGTGCATTATTTTGATGGGTTCTATTTTTAAAAAGAACTTGAGATGCTATGATGGAGATCACGAGAATAGCGCCGGCAATACTGCAGGTGGTTACCAGTAATTGAGAGGCGCTATTCATCAAATTTCTTGAGGCCGTATTGCTTTTTGGCGTCTGTGAGTAACTCGTCTAGAGTTGCTGTTTCCTTACCAGTAGTGATGCCTATTTTTTGATCATCTTCGAGGCTATATTCAGTGATAAAACCTTCAACTCTAGGCTTTTTGTCATATCCTTCATAGATCTCGATACGGGCGACTTCAAAGCCGTTGATCATCTTATAGGTATAGGTTCTAGTGTTGGTGGAACCATCCTTTTTCACAGTGGTTTTGCTTATCAAGTTTCCCTTTTTGTATTTGAAGGTTTCTTGGGAGATGACCTGGTCATCTTTGTCAAAAACCGTGTATTCTTCCGTTTTGCCTTTTTTGAATTTAGTGACTCTTTTTTGCCACAGTCGGTCACCATCATACACGACTTGAATGGTCTGGTCTGGAAAATAGGAAGTTCTTGCCGTCAACTTATCATTGCCGTTATAGGAATCTTCCTGGCTTTTCTCTCCTTTTGCATTATAGGAAATAACCGTTTTAGGCGCGTAAGATCGGCTATGAGTGGCTGCCTCAGTTATAGTGACTGGATTGATACCTGTATAGACATAGTCATACTCATATTTACCATCTGTCTTTGAACCGGTACGATAGTGAGTTCTATGTACCATTTGGTTTTTATCGTTATAAGAGAGTTCATAGGAATCGCTACCACCACCTACTCCATAGGCTGTACGTTGGTAGATCAAATTACCTTTATCAAATTTATAGCTAACGGTCCTGCCGGCCTTCCAGCTTTTATTGTAGTTCTGGAAATCGTACTGACGTTCACTTACACTTATGGTATTCTCTGGAAAATCATACTCACTTAGTTGGAGTTTTTCCTGAGCGATACTGGTCCATCCTATAAAAAGAAAGAACAAACTGGCTAGAGCTACTTTCATATATTGAAAATTTAAGAGGTTGCTTGAAAAATTACGGACGCTGTTTAGAGTTTTGCTTGATAAAAGCTTCATCCACTACCACATCACCACTCACGGTTCCATCTGCATAAGTAATCTTACGGAAATAATATTTATGCACCGATGGATCATGCTGAGGTTTGTAAATCGCTGCGGTCCAGTCGCCTTTTTTGTTAGTTTTTGAAACAGACAGCGGTGCCTTCCTGTCAGATTCAGTGAGTTGGGAACTGATGAACTTGTTATAAGCCGCCACATCACTTACCGCCAGATCTCTAAGTTTTCGAACATTAGAGCCTGCTTTATCCAAGTCGAAAAATTTACTGGTCCCATCAAACGGATATAAATAAGCCTCTACATACGGGCTATCGTCCTCATTTTTAAAAAGGATCTGATCCTTGTAAAAAACAAAATAATCCTTGGACGGCGTCGATTCAATCGTAGTCACGGGACCGTAATACCTATAATAATCCTTTTTATCACTTTGTTGTGGGTAATACGTCTGGCTCAACCTACTGTTTTCATACATAAAATGAGCGGTGCCAATCGCCTTGATCTGCCCATCATTGTTGACGAGATAGTCAATCTTATCAGCACTATAATTGGAACCGGACATCTCGCCTGCCAGCTTGCCATTTTTATAGTTGTACTCAACGCCTTTCTGGATAAATTGGTTTTGATCCACATACTGTTTGATCGTGCCATCATCGTTAAAAACGTATCCCTTAAATTCCAGCGGTACCACTTTTTCCGCTTTATCTCTTTCATAAACCGCAATCTCAATTTGCTTTACGGGTGCTTTTACATCGTAGTGTTCCCAGGAAACCTCCACAGGTTTGAACGGCATTTTAAAATCATTGAGTATGATGTGTTGTGCTTGTAGGGAGTTCGCTTTCGCGAAAGCGAAAACCATCAACATCGCTGCTATCTTTTTCATCCTTAGTCTATTTTAATTTTCTTCAACTCTTTGATGACCTCATCCTCTGAAATGGAGGCATTTGTCTCGCCCTTGATTTCTCTCACGGCAAGATTTGCAACCATTCCAGATCCATAATCGCGTATCTCGCGCGACACACGCAGCACCCAAGCATCGTTGTCGTAGGTGTAATAGTAGCCGTAACTTTCCCTGTCACGGTTCATATCTTGATCCAGCATCCAGGATCTTATCTGGTTACCGTTCTTGTCCAGCTCATATTCAACACCTCTGGTATGATTACCGCCTGCATCATACGTTGTGGACTTGACCTCAACGCCGTTTTTGAATTGCTTGACGCGTTTGGAACTAAGCTTACTGTCGTTGGTATAGTAGGTAATAGTCTGCATATCGTCGCCAAATTCTGTGCGCTCGCGCAAGACGTTATCATTATTGTAGATCTCTTCCACAGTTTTATTATCGCCCTCAAAATGTTGGACGATTTTGGGAACATAGTTCTGACCGTTTTCTACCGTCACCTTGATCACTAACGGATTTGTACCTTCATAGGAATAGGTCTTGATGATTTCCTGATCGTAATTAGAATTGCGATCCACGATCTTGCTCAGTCTGCCTTGATCGTCATAGGTATAGTTTTGGGAAATGGTTTGCCCTTCAGGAAACACTTGTTTGTGGGTCAGAAATTTGCCTTCATCATTAAAGGTAAATGTCGAGGTACTTTTAAGCTTGAGCTCGTCACTCGCATATTTATAGATCATGGTTTTCTCGACCAGTTCTGTTGTACCGGCAGGTGCATTCATTACCGCCAAATCATTTTCTGTTTGACTGGTTGCCGAGTTGCATGAGACAAGAACGAACGTGGCGATAAGCAATAGACTGATGTATGGTTTTTTAATCATTATAATCTTATTGATGGTTAGAATTATGATGCGTTAAAATTGCAGCTATCAAGAGTATGATGCCATAGGGCAACTGCCCTAAAATTCACCTGCCATTTATGGAAAGTACCGTATTGCTATGAAAACCTATACCTAACTCAATAATTTGTCCCTTATGTAACTGATGGAAGTGCTTGTCGCCCAAATAATATTTGGCATTGTTCATCACAATATATTTTGACTTGCTACTATGCTTTCCAGTATTGCTATAGGTGGAATAATTGACTTTATCAGTCACGGCGCCTTTGAGCAGTCGTACCTCACCATGGGCTAGGTCTTTCCACTGTTTGTATGCAAGACCAGCAAACATGAGAAATGCGATGGTAGGAATGGCAAATGCAGCCAGCCTAAATAGTTGGGGCAAGTTTTCAAAATAATAGGCGAGCGCGTAAAACAACAGCAGCACCGGCAATAGTAAGAGATAACCCATCAACTTGCGTCTTAAGCTACGTCGCTCCTTCTGATTCATCAATCTGGTGTTCACAGTCATCATTGATAATATGTGATGACGTATTCTTGGGTAGTATCGTAGGCTGGGCTGTAGAAGCTGATAATATTGCCATAATCGTCCAGAACCACGTCTTCATAATTATCGGCGCCCATAAAAATGTAATTGACCATCACGCCATTGTTGTAAACAAAGTCTACCGTTGCGGTTCTATCAAATTCCCTAGTCTGGCGTATCATCAGGTTTTCGGGCGTACCATTATAGGAATAGTTGGTAGTGTAAGCCTGATCATCTTGCCAGTCGGTCGTAGAGATCAACCGATTTTGATCGTCATAGGTGTAGGTCAATCGGCTTATGTCACCATCGCTGGTAGTGATTTCCTCAATTAGATTACCGTTGTCATCATAGGTATAACTGCCAGTATCGTCACTGCTGGCAACGGTGTAGCCTGTAATTTGATTCTTTTCATTGAGTTTGTAGGTAAAGACTTGTCCAAATTGTTCCACAAGGATGGCATCCTTGAGATATTTGAATGTTTTGGGACTGTCTCCGGTCTCAGTGACCAGCCGGCCTTGACGGTCAAATTCAAATTGGTCTACGGTTTTCACGGGACCCAAATAGCCATGATGCGTGGCTTTATATTTGAGCGCAACTGGATTTACAGGCGCCACAGATTTGTCTTGCGCTTGAATCGACAGGCCCAAGAAGAGTAAAAAGAGGATCATCAATGATTTCATGAGAGTTGATTTAAAAGATTAATGGGAGAAATGAAGTATGTGGAGTGTAACACTTTCGCGCCGTGCCTGCCGGCAGGCAGGAAAGCGAACTAAATATTACCAGTGAAACACCTCAAAGAAAATGGCAGAAGTCACTGTCAATAGCAACAGAAGCGCATAATTCCAGAGAATGATCTTAGTCAGTCGTTCTTTAGAACCTAGTTTTCTAACAAAATAGAACAAGATGACGGAGATCAATAGTGCCGGTAATGCCAGAAAAATATTGAAATAATAGAACCAGGTCCAGCAAAAAACCAGTGCCCAAACCGCACATATCATACAAGGAATGGCAAGCGCGTAGTATCTGGTTTTATCGTCTTTATTTTTAGTAAAGATCCACGCGATGAGAATTGCCGCGAGTGCTGCTAAAAAGATAGCTATAGTGTAGGACCACATTCCCATGACCTACTCGTTGCCATAAACTCCCAGGGATCTAACCCTATTGAAAGTGTTGTCACTTAAATGTAATTGAACTCGCTCACCTTTAAAGATATCCTGACTTAATAGCAAGCTTATCTCATTCAAAGCATAATCCATACTCTTGTCAGTATAATACTGATCTTGGGTCACCATATTGACATTGATGATGGAATCTTTGACCAATTGGAAACTCACCATTCCATCTTGTCCATATTCTAGGCTGTCCATAAGCATGGAAAATTGTGTGGCCTGTTCCTTTATTTCTGGATCATTGTAGTACACCTCAACACCACCAGTGGCCACACGGTCGCCATAGCTGTGGCAAGAAATCGTAAGAATGGCGATGGTAAGTAGAAGAAATATCATTTTCATTTTGACAGATTTTTTAAGTGAAACGTTATGTTGATCCAAAGATTCGACAAAACAAAAACAGATACCATAAGGCAATTGCCCTAATCATTTTTAAGCTTCAAGACACCTCATGTTTAACTTACTGAGAAAAAACAAGACTTCACAAATCAAGAAATACCTGCAAGAAGGAGCTACTTTATTAGATGTACGATTTGCTTCAGAATATAATTCTGGACACATTTCAAAATCAGTCAATATTCCTTTACAATCTCTTGATGAAAAGATGGATCAATTGGACAAAGACAAACCCATCGTTGTTTACTGCGCTATGGGTGGTCGCAGCACCATTGCTGCCGCAAAACTTAAGTCCCGTGGATTTAGAGTTATCGATGGTCGCAGTATTAAATCCATAAAAAAGCTCACGTAGCCGACTTTTATTTTTGATTGACAATTGGCTACTTTTAGGACATGAAACATGAATTTCGTGACGATAAGGATGACAGTCTCTTCGTACTTACCAGCTTTCAAAATAGGTCATCGCTAGACCTTCTAGATCTTGATGATCTTTATAAGATTGTATGGTGCCATCACGGTGAGCAGCCACTCGTCGTTGATGGGTATCACATCACACTTCAAGAAAATCAAATTTTATTTTGCACGCCCAATAATAAAATAGAAGTCCAGGAAAAAGACAACTCATTAAAGGCATTTCTTTTTAACCGAGAATTTTACTGCATTAGAGATCATGATAACGAGGTTTCCTGTATGGGCTTGCTGTTTTATGGATCTTCCAGTGCACCAGTAATCCAATTAGGCGATAAGGAAAAAACCACGATGGAAGCCATGTTTTTGATCTTCCGAGAAGAGTTTGAGAATAGGGACCATATTCAAGGTGAGATGTTGCGCACCTTACTTAAAAGACTACTCATAACCTGTACACGACTGATCAAAAAAGATGAACACATTCAAAACATGTCCATCAAACAAGTGGACCTGATCAGGAAATTCAACATTCTAGTGGAGCAACATTTCAAGCAACATCATCAAGTGGTTGACTATGCAGATTTGTTGTTCAAGTCACCCAAAACACTCTCCAACTTTTTCAAAAAACACGACATTCATTCTCCGCTTAAGATCATCAACGATAGAATTACTCTAGAGGCAAAACGATTACTCCAATTTTCAGATCAAACGGCTGAGGAGATTGCCTACGAGTTGGGATACAAAGAACCCAGCCATTTTTCCAAATTTTTTAAAAAACAAACCGGTAAGTCACCTCTTCAATTTAGAAAGGAAAAGTCAGTGTCATAAGACAATAGCATAGGTACCTTTTTCACATCTATATGGCAACGCGTTACGAACGTTCTAGCCCTACAAAAGCGATCATAAAATCAAAGTCTTTACCACATCTTTTTTTGCAAAGAATCACCAACTCCTGTAAGTTCCATAACTATGAAAGGCTATACGATTGCCATTCATGGTGGTGCGGGAACGCTTCTTAAACAGCACATGACTGCCGAAAAGGAGACTGCATACAAACAGGCTCTAAGCATCGCCCTAGATCAGGGAACTGCGATTCCTGAAAATGGCGGCACGGCAGTAGATGCATTAGCTGCTGCGGTAAGAAGTATGGAGGATTCAGCTCTTTTCAACGCGGGAAAAGGCAGCGTTTTTACAGCTCAAGGAACTCACGAGATTAATGCTGCCATTATGGACGGCAAGGATTTGAATACAGGTGCTGTATCACTCATCACAAGTATTAAAAACTCGCTTAGATCTGATAAGAATAATCCATACCGCAAAGACTGACGTACCTATTTGCGAAGCCCTGATAAATGTACAAGACTATGATCTGGATCCAGAAATTCAAAAAATGGAGTACAGTGTTAAGCCGATCGATTGAGACCTAACATCGGTTCTATGGTAAAATAGGCAGATAGTTTTTGCAGATCCTGAAGTATACTATCTAAATACTCCTTATGTCAACTGGTTTATGAGGTCAAATAATAAAGGATACAAACTATCGTCACCAGCAGGACCAGCATTGCAAGAGTAGAATTGGCCTGTGTGAAAACAAGGTTGCCAAATGCTAAGATCATCATTCATAAGAAATCGGTTTAAAATACCTTGATGACATGGACTTTCCTTACATGGTCAATTCTATGAAAGAAAATCATGTTAGTGGGAATAAGGTCGATCTCCATCGCCTGCTATCACGCACGCGGTAGAAAATGCATAACAATGCAGCTTGATCGTGTGTTGCAGCGATGTGGTTCCAGACGCTGCGAATCTAGTTTTTTTCCTAAGGAAAAAAGAGGCCAATGGCCAAGTGCAGTATGCGCAGAAAAACTAGTTCAAGACTTTCTTAAAGTTCACAATACGGTCAGTTTGTAAGAAACTGACCGTGTTTGTTTTCCGTACGCTTCGGTATTGGTTTATGAAGTTGGATGCAGTTCCGCAATTTGTCGCTTGTTTGCTATCTTTAGATTTCAAATTTTGAATTCATGAAGATATATTATGCATTTGCTGTCCTTTGTTATTTCGCTTTTGCGAAAGCGAACTCCCAACAATTACCTGACCCACCAGAGGCTCAAAAATATTATGAATCCCAGGAGTTTCGTCTGTTAGGGCCATTTCGTGGTGGACGTAGTGCAGCGGTAACTGGTGTTCCTGGAAAACCCAACCTTTTTTACTTTGGAGGTACTGGCGGCGGCGTGTGGAAAACTACTGATGGTGGTCGCACGTGGAGCAATATATCTGATGGATATTTTGGCGGTAGTATAGGTGCAGTAAGTGTGGCGCCCAGTGATCACAATGTGATATATGTAGGCGGCGGCGAGAAAACGGTGCGCGGTAATGTCTCCAGTGGTTACGGTATCTGGAAATCTGTTGATGCTGGGAAAAGCTGGACTCAAGCTGGATTGCCTGAAAGTCGTCACGTACCACGAATTGCGATTGATCCAGATAATCCTGACATCGTATATGCAGCAGTGCTGGGAAATATCTATAAGGAATCTACTGATCGTGGTGTGTATAAATCCACTGATGGTGGGAAGACCTGGAAAAAAACCTTGTATACCAACGACCTTGCTGGTGCGGTAGATTTGATTATCGACCCTAGTAATGCCCGTAATTTATACGCATCTACCTGGAGAGTCCAACGCACGCCTTATAGTTTGAGTAGTGGTGGCGATGGCAGTGCGCTATGGAAAAGTACAGACTATGGAGAAACCTGGACAGAAATCTCCAAAAATGAAGGCTTTGCAAAAGGCACCTTAGGAATCATGGGAATCACTGTTTCTGCCGTGAATTCTGACCGTCTTTATGCTATTGTAGAGAATAAGGATCAAGGTGGTGTTTATAGAAGTAATGATGCCGGACTCACCTGGACTAAAACGAACGACGATCGCAGCTTAAGACAACGTGCCTGGTACTACACAAGAATCTATGCTGATACTCAAGATGAAGATGCGGTCTATGTCGTGAACGTTTCCTACCATAAAAGTACTGATGGCGGCCGCAATTTTACCAGCGGTAGAGCGCCACACGGCGATCATCATGACTTATGGATCGCACCTGAAGATCCACAACGTATGATCATGGGTGACGATGGTGGCGCACAGGTCACTTATGATGGCGGCGAGACCTGGTCTACATACCACAACCAGCCAACCGCACAGTACTATAGAGTGACCACAGATAATTCGTTCCCTTATAGAATTTATGTGGCACAACAGGATAATGGTACGATTAGAATACCACATCGCACCACTGGTGGCTCCATTACAGAAACCGATTGGGAAGGAACCGCAGGTGGCGAGAGCGCGCATATTGCAGTAGATCCTAATAACAATGACATTGTGTATGGTGGTAGTTATGGCGGTTTCCTAACCCGATTCAATCACGCTACCAAGTCACAGCGTGGTATCAACGTCTGGCCAGACAACCCTATGGGTCATGGTGCCGAAGACATGAAATACCGTTTCCAATGGAATTTCCCCATCTTCATTTCCAAGCACGGTGACAATAAATTGTATGCATTCTCCAATAATGTTCATGTCACCAGTAATGAAGGCCAAAGCTGGGAAACCATTTCGCCAGATTTGACGAGAAATGACCCTACTAAACTGGTTTCCAGCGGTGGACCTATCACGCAGGATAATACCAGTGTGGAATACTACTGTACGATTTTTGCCGCAGCGGAATCTCCCATCAACCAAGGAGAACTTTGGGTAGGAAGTGATGATGGCCTAGTGCACTTGTCCAAGGATGGTGGTAAAAACTGGAGCAACATCACCCCTAAAAATCTACCAGAATGGGCTCAAATCAATAGCATAGAGCCTAGTTCTTTTGACCCTGCGGTTTGTTACATCGCTGCTACCAGATATAAGTTGGGAGACTTTGAGCCCTATTTATATAAAACCGAGGACTATGGGAAATCATGGAAAAAAATTACCAGCGGTATTCCTGCAGAGCATTTTACACGAGTCGTACGAGAAGACAAGGAACAAAAAGGACTGTTATATGCAGGAACTGAAACAGGCTTGTACATAAGCGGCGATGATGGTAACACCTGGAAATCCTTTCAAATGAATTTACCTATCGTACCTGTTACAGATCTTGCCGTTAAAGACGACAACCTGATTATCGCCACACAAGGTCGCAGCTTGTGGATTCATGATGATCTTTCCATGGTGCGTCAAGGTTTGGAAATGAGTCCGCTTTCGCGAAAGCGTAATACCTCAAGCCTTCCTGAAAAAGTAAAGCTATTCAAACCTAAAGAATCCTACCGTATGGACGGTCGTGGTGGTCGCAGCTCATTGACCGCTGGAACCAATCATCCTGCTGGCGTACAAATACATTATTATCTGCCTGAGTTCAAGGAGAAAGACAGTGTTGCTTTACGTTTTATGGATGCTAATAAAAAGCTGATCAAAGAATATGCAACCTATTCCAAAAAGAATAAGCTGAAACCAGAAACCGGCGCCAATGCCTTTAATTGGGACACTCAATACGACGGTGCGGAAGAGTTGGACGGCATGATCCTATGGTGGGCAGATCTTTCAGGACCCAAAGCCGTACCCGGAAACTATACCGTGCAACTTGAAGTCAACGGTGAAACACAAACGCAACCTATCGTTATCAAGCGCACTCCAATTAGCGAGGCTACCGTTGCAGACATGAAGGCCCAATTTGAATTTGTAAGTGAGGTCAATGAAACGGTAGATAAGGCTCACAAATCCATCAAGAATATTAGAGACTTTAATAAAAAACTATCTGCGTTCAAGACGGTCTATGGCGATAGAGATGTTGAAGGAATCAAAGAAATGGTCACACTAGCCGATTCTATGAAAACAAAATTTGAAGAAGTTGAAAAGGCATTGTATCAAACACAAAACCGCAGTGGTCAAGATCCTTTAAACTTCCCTATCAAATTGACCAACAAACTGGCTCACCTTAATGCGTTGGTCACCATGGGCGATTTTGCACCAACAGCACAAGACATTGCCGTGAAAAACGAGCTTAGTGCTCAAATTGAAGCTGAATTGAATAAATTCAACGAGGTTTTGGATAGTGACATCAAGGAATTCAACAGTAAATTCAACGCTTTGAAACTGGATTATCTGGTGGTAGAAAAAGAGGATTGACAGAAAAGTAATCCACTAAAAAACCGCTATTCTTATGATGAATAGCGGTTTTTTTATTTTTTATAGCGTCGATAGAAGTTCTCTTATTCTAACCGCGCGGCTTCTTTTGCTTTTCTAACCAGTCCAGCAGCCCATGCGATGCTATCTTCAAAGGTCTTAAATACTTTCAGTTCTCTTTTATAAAACAACTGCTCAAATTGAACGCTTTTCTCGTGTAAAACATTATCTGTGATAATCGCCATACCTAACAAGTTATCAATGAGTGTCACCTGTGGATAGACCAAAGGATCAACTGAGTAAGAGCCTACTCTATTTGATATATAAACTAGATCGCGATCTCCAAAGTTTTCCTCAATAATATCGCGCAGTACATGAACGTGCTCCATGCTCACGGTCACGCCATCCTTGATTTGATTGATCAAATAATCCTGAAAAATGAAAATTTCAGCATAACCTAGTTCAATGTATTTTATGGGCCTCATGATTTTATCAATACTTACAAACAAACCTAATCATCTGATTATTAATCTTAAAGATAAGTATAAAGAAACTAGTCTAATATTAAAAAGCCAGCTTTAATCCATCCACCACCATAGTTGTTCCTATAATAGCGATAATCAATCCCATGATTTTACCTATAACAGTAATGATATTGTTTCCTATTTTCTCTACAATGAAGGTACTGTAATTAAAAGCCAAATAATTCATCCAGCAAATCAAGGCAGCAATGGCAATGACGATACCTATATATAGATAAGTGGCATCTGTTACAAAGTTCATGGTCGTTACAATGGTACCAGGACCAGCAATCAATGGAATGGCAAGTGGTGATATCGCGATGTTCTCATCTACATCGACTTGCTCCAAGGTTTTTAAATTCGACTTTTTGGATTGCAGCATTCTAAAACCTGCATAAAAAATAAGTAGTCCACCAGTGATCTTAAATGCCGGTATGGTAATCCCAAAAAAGTCAAAAATAAATTTACCTAATAACGTAAACAGTAGGATGATCATGAAAGCTGTGAACGTTGCCTTTTTGTTGATCCTATGTTTCTCTACGCGGCCAGCACCTTCAGTCAAGCCTAAAAAAACAGGCACATTAGCAATAGGGTTTGTGATCGCAAACAAACCAGTGAACACACTAATGGCAAATGCCCAGACGTCAAGTATTACAAAATCTCCCATAATGCCGGCAAAGATAATCTGATTCATAAACATGACAACTAGCATTGCGTTAATTGGATGCTAACAATTAGATAGATTAAAAACCAACACCTATAGTCGGACCTGGAGCAACCTTGCCTTACTTTTCTAGCTTTGATGTTGGATTATTTCGCTTTCGCGAAAGCGAACTGCTATCTAACTTTCATCCATATAACCGGCGCAGATGATTTAAAATTACCTTTATAATATAAATTGCGTGATTAAATTTTATCTTGGGAAGATCAATTCATTTCCATAACAACACGACCCTATGGCCCAAAGCGTAAGTAATGATCAACAAGCTGGCTTCTTGCAGCAGATATTGCGTTATATCAAAAAGCATCCTTTCAAATCTTTAGGATGGGTTTTTCTTGCGGGTGTTTCCTTTGTGGTGTTTCTGTTTTTGGGGACTTGGGCTGGCGCTTTTGGACACGTTCCCAATTCCAATGAACTAGCCAAACTTGAAAATCCCGTAACCTCAACGGTTTATGGAAGCGATAAGAAGCCCATTGCCTATTTCTACCTGCAAAACCGCAGCAACATTGACTCTACCCAGCTCAATCCTTATCTGGTACAAGCACTAGTTGCGACTGAGGATGTGCGTTTCTATGAACACTCTGGAATTGATTATAGAAGTTATGGTCGTGTGTTTGTCAAGTCCATCTTGATGCAACAGGGAAAAGGTGGCGGCAGTACGATCACACAGCAAATTGCGAAAAACGTCTTTGGGAGAAAAGATCTCTGGCTATTGAGCACGCCTATCAACAAGATGCGTGAGGTGATCATCGCCAAACGATTGGAGTCGATTTATTCTAAAGAAGAGCTGCTCCTACTCTATTTCAACACGGTGTCCTTTGGTGAGAATCTGTACGGTATAGAAAAGGCTGCCCAGCGCTTTTTCAGTAAGTCTCCAGATCAGCTTAACTTATCAGAATGCGCAACGCTCGTTGGGGTTTTAAAAGCGCCATCGTATTACAACCCGAGAAAGAATCCGCAGAATTCTACCAATCGCCGCAATGTGGTCTTGCAGCAAATGGTAAAAAACAATGCCATAACCCAAGAAGAAGCAGACGCAGCAAAAACTGAAATCACACTTAAGTACAGTCCACCAGAGAAAAACTCATCCCTATCGGGTTACTATAAAGAATACATACGCACGGAGTTCAACAATTGGGCTGCAGAAAATCCAGATCCCGATGGCGGCATCTATGATCTAGAAATCGACGGTCTACAGATTTACACCACATTACAACCCAACATCCAGAAGTATGCAGAACAAACCATGGAACGCAACATGGTGCGCCTACAAAAACTCATGGACCAACACTGGACCAGTAAAACCACTGATGGTGGTAAGGAAGCCTTCATTGCTAACCTCATGGCCATCCAGCCCAAAATCATCCAGATGAAAGAAAATGGAATGACTGATGAGCAGATCATGGACTATTGGAAAACCTCTAAAAGCCGTAAATACTGGGAAATAGGTAAAGGCTTTGAACCAAGACAGCAAACGGTAGAAGACAGCATCATAAGCTCCATCATTAGGTTGCATACAGGCATTCTCGCCATGAACTCTCGCAGCGGTGCCATACTGGGATATCTAGGTGGTATTGATTACGGGTTTTCACAAATCGACAACATCAAGGCAAAGAATCAGGTAGGATCCACATTTAAACCTATCACTTATTTAACGGCATTGGACCAAGGCATTGATCCTTGCGACTATTATGACAACTCCCTACGCACGTACAGCAAATACGAGGACTGGCAGCCTAAAAACAGTAGTGGTGGCTATGGTGGTAGCTACAGTTTGCATGGTGCTTTGGCAAATAGTGTGAACACGGTTTCTGCAGCGTTACAACTTCAGGTAGGCGTGGATAACACGATAGAAAAGGCGCGTAAAATGGGTATCACATCAGACATTCCAGAGGTGCCATCCATTGTTCTGGGAACGGCAAACATAAGTTTGATGGAAATGGTCATGGCATACGCCAGCATTTCCAATGGTGGCAACAAGGTCAATCCCTATATGATCCAGCGCATCACAGACCAACAGGGAACGGTTCTTTATGAAGCGAAACCAAAATATGATGGCGGCGTGGCGTCTGTGGCCAGTATCAAGGAACTGCAACAAATGATGGGCGAAGTTTTGACTGAAGGAACTGGAGCTGGATTTAGTAGATGGGAAATCCCATATAATATCATTGGCAAGACTGGAACCACTCAAAATAATGGTGATGGCTGGTTTATAGGTGCCTCACCAGAGATCGTAATAGGATCTTGGGTAGGTGCTCGCGACAAACGAGTCCATTTTGAGAAAACCTATATGGGTAGCGGTGCTAATACAGCCATGCCTATGGTCGCATCCATGTTCAAGAGTTTGAGCAGTTGGAGACGTCCTATGTTGACCAACTTCGAATACGCCAGACCCTATTTCCCATGTCCACCTTTTACTGACCAGGTAGCTTCTGAGGCGACCAATTATTACAAAACCGACAGCACCTATCTGGAAGGTTTGAGAATTAAGGACTCATTGTTGAGAAACCCGCCTATCGTGGTGGACAGTGTGCTCGTGGATAGCTTATCTATTCCAGAACCAGTTCAGGAACAAGCTCCGGTTGATCAATAAGAATTGAATGTGAGCCCAGAATCTTAAGGATTCTAGGTTGACGTTGGAATAGTTCGCTTTCGCGAAAGCGAACTTCTTACTATCTATAAAACATAAAAAAAGGCTTGAATTACTTCCAGCCTTTTGCTTTTTGGTACATTGATTTTAGAATCTAAAACCAGCGGTAAAAATGATACGATTGTCTTCATCACTTTGATAATAACCAATGTTTGCAGTAATCGCCTGGAAACCATTGATGAAAATCGATCCACCATAACTGTTTTTCCATTTTTCTGACGTGTCTGTGTCGTCCCACACGCGACCGTAGTCAAATCCTGCAGTAACACCTATACGAATAGGCACATATGAAGTTCGGAATTTTGTGATACCAATGCGTAGGTCTGTCGATTGAAAAAAGGAAGTCTGTCCTTGGAACCTATCGTTGCGATAACCTCTCAAGCTTTCATTACCACCAACAGATGCTGCATGGTAAAACTCATAGCTCTCGCCTATATTGAACTGTGCTTGAGCCTTGGTTGCGAGTGCTGCGGCACCACTTTCATGAATAGGGTAAATGAAGGAAACTGTAGGTTGCACATAGGAAAACTCATTGTTGAATTCACTATCGACATTGCGTTTGTAACCTGCGACAACGCCTATTTCCATACCACGACGTGGATAGCTTATCAATCCTTGCTTGTTGTTGTAGTTAAAACCTACTTCACCACCAGCGTATAACTGTCTTTCAAAAACATCATTGTTGGCATTGAATTGGGTTTCAATAAAACCACCTTGATCATCGACTACTTCGTTAGACTCTAACCTTGCCGCCACGTGGGCTGTAAAGTCATTGTATTTTTTGAATTTCAAGGATGGTTGAACGTGCCATTGTCTGATTTCAGTACGGTTAAAGTCTAGGCTTACTGCGTCATCGTCATAAAAAGTCCCATTACCTATCCCAAAGAAGTTGGTTGCATAATTCCCAGTGGTGTAGCGAGCGTCCAACCCAAAGTTCCAGTTGTAAAAAATATGTGCAAACTCACCTACATAATTAAATTCAAAACCTTGAGTGGCAGAGAAATATTGAGCTGATATGGAGTGTTGTGCTGTAAATGGATTGCGCAATAACCCATAAGTAGTGTACGTATTGTTGATACCAGCATTGAATCCAGCATCTTGATCAAATCCTATACTAGGTAAAATCACGTTTGTAGAATACACGCGTTTAGTAGGATCAAAATTGTTGATGTCATAAGAATCAGACAGCATTTTATTGACCGGCGTGTTGAAGGTGTTTTTCTTAGAAGCATAATCAAATACTTTGACCTTGCGTCTATTCTCGATGTTATAAATATCATTCTCTTCACCACCAAAAATCTTTAAATCTATGTAGTTGCTGCCGTCACCAGTAACGTTTATCGTGTCATCACCATCCAACGTATACAACCAGATCTCATTAGTTAAGTCACGATTATAGGTGTTCTCAAATATGGTCTTGTCTTTTTGGGTGATCTTGATATTCGTCACACCATTAGGAAGACGCTCTACATCAATTACATTGTCTTTTGTGGTAGCGACAACCGTTTCATATTTCTTGAAATAATCGTAGTAATCTTGGGCGATTTGCACGAGATTAGCTCTTCGTTTTTTCAGGATTTCCTTGATCTGGGCGGTGTTTTCATCTCTAGTATCTGGTAATAAATTTTCAAATGCGTTATCGATCACCTCATCGGTCAAGTTGTTTTGAATGTATTCTGCTTGTGCCTTCCAATCCTGCCAATCTGCTTCATTGATAAAGGTTTTGTCCAGGTAATAACCAGCATTATTGAAGGTTTTGATGTTCTGGACCTCTGGTGCATAGGTTTGCATGTTACGGGCTAATGGTGCTCCTAGCTTCAAAATGGTTGGGAATATACCATCATATTTAGGGAACGCTTGATCACGGTCTCTAGGAATAGGAACGTATAATTGTGTGCCGTCTTCCTTTTCAGTCATTGCCCAGCGCCATTGATCTTCATGTCGGTCCCAATCACCTATCAACATATCAAAAAGTCTTGCTTTAATAAAGGCGGACTCGTCTACTTGGGTATCCTTGTCCTCGCGTATCTCGATCAATAAATCTGAAGTACTGATGATGTCATCAGGATTTCCAAAAATACCTAGTCCAATATTCTCATCGCCTACATGCTCTTCAAACATATAAAGCTTATCACCGTAGCTCTCATTGAATCGGCCCAAACGTTCTTGCTTAGGCAGGTACACCACTCGTGGATTTGCATGATAAATATCGACAGCATCCATCAATTCGTTCACGGCAAATTGTGCATAAGGATGTGCAGAAGTATAGTAATCCTGAACGATTTCTTCTGCAATGGTATTTTTCATATACTCTAACACGTAATGGTCGTCAATGGAAGATTGGATAAAACGAACGGCGCTCTTGCGCAATTCCCTAACGGTAAATTCGTTCTCGTTATCATCGATTAATCGCAAACTTCTGGATTGGTTCCCACCACCTTCAGTAATAGCTCTTACATTATTAGGTAAGTCATCTAGGAATAATACAGGCGCAGTTATTTCTTTGGAATACACTTCTCTATAGTGATCGCCCCAAAACCATTTGTACACACCAGATTTATCGGTTTCTTCTTTGGTATAAATGGAAGCGTCATAAGTTTCACCAAATTCATCTTTAGTATGGTATTCAAAATCTTCCAGGCTTCCTTTCTTAAGTTCAATTTCTGAAGTGTGAACCAATTCTACATTGGCTCCATCCACAGTAAAAATTTCCACCTGGGAACTACCATCCTTAAAAACGGTAAGCTTTGAAAAACCATGGTCACTATTGGAGAAAATTTCTTTTTTGGAATTGTTTCGGGTTTTTTCTGTTCCTGCAGTAGCGCCGCTAATCACTTGTGGGATGCCATCATCCATCAAAAACTGAAGGTTCTTATGGTTTCCAGAAACGAAAACCACATCTTCAAACTGGCTTGCAATGGTTTCCAAACGGCCTACCAAGTACTGCATCTGGTTGTTGAAATAGGATTGATTTGAAAAACCACCCATACGCTCAAAGAAACCACGACGGTTAGCACTTAATATAGGATGATGAATCGCGACGATGACCGTCTTGTTCTGCTCATCCTTGAGTTCATCTTTGAATTGGACAAAAAACTGTTCTCTTGTCTTGATCTCACAATCATTATTGATGTAAGGATAATCATCCCAATCTTCTAGGTACCATTGACTGTCTACCATAACCAGTTCTACCTCATCACTCAAGGTCTCGCGTTCTATGGGACAGCCGTCATTAGGCCAGAATTTTCCTTTGCTGTTATCTTGTAAAAATGATTCTAGATCATCAATATTGTTGTGACCACCTTTATTCCATTCGTTTTTTCCAGGAATATAGATCACCTGGCCGTTGAAGTCTGCCAGTGGATTTAGGACATTGTTGGTAAGATATTCCTCTTCCTGCTTTCTTTTGGTTTTATCCTTGGGATATCCGTTCTTTCTAGTGGTATTTCCCAACGCCACAAAAGCAGCATCCTTATCCTTTTTTGAGGCTTCTACGATCGCTTTGAGAACATCGGCAGATTTGCTGTTGTTGTCATCACCTAGGTTTGCAGTGAGATACACGCTTTTTGAAACCTCCTTTTCCTGCTGTCCATAGACTGATGGTGCACAAAACACAATTAGTAACACTAACAGATAAAGGTGATTAAGAGTACGTTGCGCTGTTTTTTTAGGGTAGAATCTGTCCATGAATCAAATGAGTTTATGGCACAAAACTCATAAATTAATAGGAAAATTCGGGTACGATTAACATTTCCTCTAAAATATAGACACATTTATAACACCTCAAGATTGAAAGCTATGCGGTGAATGATGAAGGTAGTTTCGCTTTCGCGAAAGCAAACTCATTATACAAGTCAACACTACTTAATGTGGCAATTTGCTTTTCAACAAACCGTACAAGAACGTGCCTAAAAGCGCGCCAAAAATGACTACCAAAATAGACGGAAAACCTGCTCCCAACAGAACATACATGGGTCCTGGACAGGCACCAGAAAGCGCCCAACCCAACCCGAAGATCGTACCACCTATCAAATAACGGGCAACGCCTTTATCCTTAGGCTTCAAGCTCATCTCGCTACCGTCCAGCGTTCCTACTCGTTTTCTTTTGATCACCTGGACGCCTATGACTCCTATAACCAGCGCAGATCCTATGATACCATACATATGAAAGCTTCCAAACTGGAACATTTCATAGATGCGAAACCACGATGCCGCCTCTGATTTGAACATGACAATCCCAAAAAATACGCCGATGACTAAATATGTGATGTATCTCATGTCCTAAAAAATTAAAGGGTAAATAAAGTTGATCATGATAAGGCCACCTATAAAGAATCCTATCACGGCTATTAAAGATGGCAATTGCAGGTTACTCAATCCAGAGATCGCGTGACCAGAAGTACAGCCACCAGCATATCGCGCACCAAAACCGACCAGTATACCACCTATCAATAGAATGGCTAGGTTAGTTGGTTCCATAAAATTCTCCAGTCCAAAGATTTCAGTAGGTAAGTAGGCTTCTTGCGCACTTTCAATGCCGTAATCTTGGGATAACTGCTGGGCCACTTCTGGGTTGATCTCTACCGTGTTGTCGCTCATAAAGTTAGAGGCTATAAAACCACCTATGATGGCTCCTAGCACCACCATAAGGTTCCAGCGCTCTGCTTTCCAGTCAAACCTAAAAAAATCAGCAGCCTTTCCAGCTCCTAATGCAGAGCAGGTTGTGCGCAGCGGTGACGACATTCCAAATTGCTTACCTACTAGCAACAGCAAGAACATGGTAAGCGCGATTAAAGGCCCAGCAACATACCATGGCCATGGATCATTTATCCAACTCATAATTATAATTTTTTACAAACTTAGTGTACCCAACTCATTACCCGTGTAACCTTTGTTACCGCTCTAGAAATTATAAAGGTTGAGAAGTATTGCTTTCGCTTTCCTTCCTAGAGACATCACCCTGCTATTCTTCTAAGCTAAGTTCACATCAAAAAGATGCCCTATCAATGCTGTCATTCCCATAGGGGTCGTTCCCCAAAACGTTATGCGCAATACTGGTTTCCAGATACCAGAACCACCAGCTCGCAACCAACCACTGCGGTTGACGTAATATCTCTCGTTAACCTGCAATACCTTTTTATTTAAACTTTTCTATATCATCGCTCAAGTCGTAAATGGTCACACCATTGAGCTGTTTTTCAAGAATGCTGCTACCTGCGGCACTGCGATATCCACCAGCACAATGTACAACAATAGGCTTGTCAGTAGGTATCTCGCCAGCCGTATCCCGCAATTCATGTAATGGATGTGCGAGTGCGCTCTCAAAGAATTTTCCCTGTTCCACCTCGCTGGTATTGCGTATATCCACGATGGTATAATTCTCTAGATGCTTAGCAAAATCCTCTAGATCCAATTTGTCTGTGGTTACAAGATCCTTATTTGCAAGAGTAATGACTTTAGAAAGCTGCTTTTCATAACCTATTTTGGCAACTCGATGCAGTAATTTGTCCTTGTTCTCCTTGTGATCAATGACCAGAGTAAATGCTTCTTGAGGCTCAATGATCGATCCCAACCAGGTTTCAAATTTTGCATTGTCAGACACTGCCTGGATGTTGAAACTTCCCTTAAGATGACCTTTTTTGAAGGTTTCCTCGTCTCGCATGTCAACAATAAGACCACTGGCCGTGGCATTCTCTTCAAAAGGAATGCTTTCTATAGCAGGTACTACCTTATCAGCACCTGTTTTATTGATATCCACATCGTACCCAAAATATGCTGGAATGAAGGGTTGACCATCCAGCAAGGTGTCCATGAATTCTTCCTTAGTCTGGTCTTTAAACGCCCAATTGTTAGCACGCTCATCGCCCAGCGTGCTGCTGGCAGCATCGCTCATACCTTTACCACATAAGGAGCCTGCACCATGTGCAGGATAAACAACGGCATCATCTGGTAAATCTGTGTATTTGTGTTTTGTTGTGTGGTACATCATTTCGGCAAGTTCTTCTCGTTTTGCTTTCATATTGCCTGCCTTTTCACGCAAATCGGGTCTACCTACATCACCTATAAACAAGGTATCGCCGGTAAACATCGCGGTCTGGTCTCCATCTGTTGCAACTATGGTTATGCTGTCTGGAGAATGACCTGGCGTGTTGATCGCCTTCAACACAACCTTGCCCAGCTCGATCTGATCACCATCATCAAATGACTGGTGCGGATAATCAGCTCCTGTTTTTTTGCTGTTATAAATCGTGGCTCCAGTTTCTTGGTGAATTTCCAAATGCGAGCTCACAAAATCTGCATGAGGATGCGTTTCTATAATGGCGGTGATGGTGGCGTTGTTCGCTTTCGCGAAAGCGTAATACTGCTGTGGATCGCGTTCTGGATCGATCACTGCCATTTTCCCACCGCTCAAGATGGCATAGGAATAATGGGATAGTGGCTTATATTCAAATTGTTTGATCTTCATAATTCTGTTTTATGGTATAAAAATAAAAAAGGCAAAAACAAGATGTTGTAACCTTTGATACATAAGGACATTGTTCTTGAAAAGCAATTGATTTTATTTCGTTTTGATTGATGTGATCCTTCGGTTCGCTTTTACGGTTATTCTTCTTTGGTCCAGTCCAGGTAGCCACCTTTTAAATCATAGATTTTAGTAAATCCCAGTTCTTCAAGGATGATCGCGGCCTTACCGCTACGGTTTCCAGACCTGCAATAGATGTAAATGGGCTTTGATTTATTTAATTGTTCAAAGCTTTCTTTGAACTGATCCTTCTCAAAGTAATCGATGTTTATGGCACCGTCTATCGCTCCTTGACCAAATTCTGCTGAAGTTCGTACGTCCACTAATTGGACTTCGTTTTTCGTGATCGCTTCTTTGAATTCCTTCTTGCTCAACACAGTGACCAGACTGTCAGATTGCGCTTGAATATTGCTGGAAAATCCTAAAACTAAAAGAGCTATAAGTATATTTTTCATGCTGAATTTTCTTTTTTAAAGTTACTAAAGATGGACGGCACTGGACGGATCTCGTTCGAGCAATATCATGTAGGCTGAAGCTTTTGCTATCATAAAGGTTTAATAATGTTTGAGAAATCGTTGAAGAACTCGCTTTCGCGAAAGCGAAATATTTATCATCCATCTTGCAAAAGATTATATGGTAAGTTCCTTATAGATGATATAGACACCCATAATGAGCACGAACCAACCGAAGGCTTTTTTGAGCTTGCTGCCTTCCACAAATTTGTTGAGCCAGATGCCTATAAAGATCCCAACTATCGAAATCGCAGTGAACTTCAATAGAAATGGCCAGTCGATGTCGTAGTTCTGGACATCGCCCAAAAATCCAATCAGCGAGTTGATGGCAATGATAAATAAAGAGGTGGCCACCGCATTTTTCATGGGAAGTTTTGCCAGCAGTACCAATGCGGGAATAATTAAAAAACCGCCGCCAGCACCAACCAATCCAGTAATCAATCCAATTATCAATCCCTGGATCCCTAATATGAAGTAATTGGGGTTTAGCTCTGCCTTCTTCTCGATAAGTTGTTCCTTGCTGTTGCGAATCATGGTTATCGCAGTCATAAGCATGATCACGGCAAAAAACATCATGATGGCCAAATCTCTGGTGACCTTGAAGTTTCCAACATTAAACAAATCTTGCGGGACGGCAGGAATAATAAACGCTCGTGTCAAATACACTGCGGTAAAGGCTGGTACAGCAAAAATGATGGCTGTTTTAAACGCGACACGTCCATGAAACATATTTTTGACAGCACCTACCATGGATGTTGAACCTACCACAAATAAGGAGTAAGCAGTTGCGATAACAGGGTTGAATGACAGCGCGTATACTAGAATAGGCACCGTGAGAATGGAACCGCCACCACCTATCAATCCCAGTACTAATCCTATGAAAAGCGCGCCAACGTATCCTAAAACCTCTACAATCTCCATATTATCTTTAGATTCTGGACAAAGGTAGATGGAGCAGAAAGCTAGTTTGGTAACCGTTGTTACAGGACTTCAATAAAGCTGCGGTGCAATTTTATCTTGCCGTCGTTTTCCATTCGTTTTAATAGTCTTGAGATGACGACACGGCTGGTATGTAGGTCGCTGGCAATATCCTTGTGTGTGGTGTAGATGTGCTTGCTGTTGAGCACTTCTATTTTGTCATTTAGGTAATTCTCCAGCCGCTCATCCATTTTATTGAATGCGATATTATCGATGCTTTCCAGCATTTCCATCATTCTTGTATGATAGCTATTAAATACGAAGTTGCGCCAGCTTTTGTACTTGCTGGACCATTCTTCCATTTTGCCTATGGGAATCATGAGCAGTTTTGCGGGAGTTTCTGTCACAGCGTGGATTTCGCTTTTGGTGTTTCCCATACAGCACGTTAAGGTCATCGCGCAAGTATCTCCTTTTTCAAGGTAGTAGAGCAATAGTTCATCACCTTGAGCATCTGCTCGCATGATCTTAATACTTCCTGATAGCAATAAGGGCATGAACTTTATAAATTCACCAACTTTAATGAGGTCTGTTCCTTCTTCCACTTCTCTAAAATGAGACACGTTCTCGATTTCATGAAGTAAGTCCGGTTCAAATAAAGAGCTGTAAAATGCTGTGAATTCTGGTGTCATACGGTTTAATAGGTATTGATATGAATGTTCAGGGCTTATTGCAGTTTTCAAAGATGATAAAAGATGCCCGGCCTTTATAGACTCTCAATAAGCAAAAGTACCTACATCATTTAAGATGTAACAGCAATACACTAAACGTATGTAATATTTTCACAAAAGAAGAATTAGCTGGTCCAGTTTCATTTTAGTGAACTATTTTGCGTCACTTTTATAAAGAATTTTCATACATGCCGACTTCCAAAAATCTTGTTCTTACCATCTTATTGCTTCTTGGGCTAGTTTACACACCACAAGTTGATGCGCAATTTGAGAATTTGAAGGAGTTGTTCACTTTCTATCCCAATAGGAAAGCGGTAGAACGGGACTCAACATTGTATCCTTCTAAATTCATCGCTGCTCCAGTTGTGAGCTATTCTCCAGAGACTGATTTTGCCTTTGGTATAGGTGCTAAATATTTATTCAAGTTTGCAGGTAGTGGTGACGAGACACGTGTTTCCAATATGCCCATAACTTTTCAATATACGTTGAACAGTCAATATTTCTTATACTCTGGTTTCGAAATATTTACCAATCAGGAAAAATGGGTGATCGAGGGAAATATTCTTTTTCAAAATTATCCCAGGTTATACTATGGGATAGGTAATGGCACTTCAGAATCTGCGGAAGAGATTTACAACTATAACCAGCTTCTTGTAGAGCCCATCTTTTTAAAACAAGCATTTCTCAGACATCTATTTATAGGTGCTGGAATACGTTACAACCATATCTACAATACAGATTTTGAGGAAGATGGACTTATCGCTACAGAACAATTGGACGGTTTTGATGGCTCCACATCAGTTGGTGTTGAAGCCGCAGCCCTTTATGATAGTCGTGATGTTATCCTGAATGCCTCCTCGGGTTGGTACTTAGAGTTTACCCATGGAAAATATGGAGAATTTTTAGGCGGTACCAACAAATTCAATTTAACGCGCATTGACCTTAGACATTTTTTGAAGGTTTCTAAGAAAAATAACGATGTGCTAGGTTTTCAGTTCGTAGGTAGAACGGTACGCAATAACCAGCCATTTTCTGAATATTCTTTCCTAGGCAGCAGTGAAATCATGCGCGGTTATCGCGAGGGCCGTTTTATAGACCGTGATCTGGTCGCGGCTCAAGCAGAATACCGCAAGAACTTTAAAGATTCCAGAATAGGTGCTGTGGTCTTTGTTGGTGCTGGTGATGTTTATAGAAACATTGATGAATTTCAATTTAGTAGTTTGAAACCTAGTTACGGTGTTGGAGTGCGTTATAAGCTGGACGAATCAGAGAACCTCAATATAAGGTTGGATTGGGGTTTTGGTCGCGGGACCAACGAACTCTATCTAGGAATTGCTGAGGCTTTTTAGAACGAGAAGCCAGCTGATGGCGCACAGCTTATAATAAGATTCGCAGACATAGAATACCTGAGCGATTGCTCACCATAAAACTATAAGAATTACCTAGAGGTGATCCTGATAAAGCTCCGCTCTGAAAATACAAATACCCTAAAAATGCTTGAGCGAATGCTCATCATAAAAAAATAAAGGATTACTTAAAGGTGATCCTGGTAAAGCACCGCTCTGAAAATACAAACGCCCTAAAAATGCTTGAATGAGCTCATTATAAAAAAAGGATTACCTAGAGGTGATCCTGATAAAGCTCCGCTCTGAAAATACAAATACCCTAAAAATGCTTGAGCGAGCTCAGACATTTTTAGGGTATTTGTATTTATTCGTGACCGCGACAGGATTCAAACCTGTAACCGCTGGAGCCGAAATCCAGTGCGCTATTCAGTTGCGCCACGCGGCCGTTTTATTCGCTTTCGCGAAAGCGCAAACTTAAGACAATTTTGCTTTTACAATAGTGCTAATTGTTCTACCATCTGCTTTTCCTGCAAGTTGGGTATTTGCCATTCCCATAACTTTTCCCATGTCCTTCATACCGTCGGCATTGGTGCGAACGATGATTTCTGCGACAACAGCTTCAATAGCCTCTTCACTTAATTGTTCTGGTAGGAATTGCTCAAGAACAACTGCTTGAGCCAGTTCTGGTTCAGCGAGGTCATCCCTATTTTGCTCAGAATAGATGCGGGCACTGTCCTTTCTTTGTTTGACAAGTTTTTGAACCAGTTTGATTTCTTCATCCTCACTCAAACCATCAGATGCTCCTGAAGTTTTTGCAAGTAAAATTTCGCTTTTTACCGCTCTTAAAGCAGCAAGGGCTGTTTGATCTTTTGCCTTCATGGCCTCTTTCATGGCGGTCATGACGTCTTTCTCTAAACTCATAATTCAAAATTGATTTACAAAAATAGGGATTCTAAAGCCAATTAAAAGCTACCTGACCAGTTACTGCCGGGTAAATTAGCTGCAAGAAATACTCTTTCCTTAAATTGCCAGACCATGGTTCTTGTGGGCAAACCTTCTATCGATTTCACAAAGGACCATTCTGACTTCTCGTCAAAATTACCTTTGAATTGCTCTGCATAATAGGCTCTGGCCGCTTCCTCGTTATAGAAGTAGATGGTCACCTGTCCCAATTCATGACCGGTTCCCTCAAGAAAAGTATACATAACGCCACGATAAGGTTTATCTGAGGCTTGAACAAAAAACTGATCTCGATTCTTGTTGGTATTGTAAGGAAGTCCAGAAGCGATCAGTTGCTGGTCAAAAGATGCCAGCGGATACCTAAATCCAATATTCTTTATTTGATCTGGCATGAACTCTTGATAATAAGAGATATGATTTTCTTCACCTTCAATAAAAGAGGATGGATTTGAGGTATTTTCAGCAGGCTGCTGACCTAATACTAAAAAGCCTGTCAATAGAAATAGAATGGATAGCGGTTTCATAGGTGTAGATTTGATCATCTAAACTAAAACTGATTCAGCAACGATACCATAGGGCAACTGTCGTATAAAAAAACCCGAAGCTGTGATCTAGCTTCGGGTTTTTTAAAAGTTGAAATGTAGAACTTTTCTAGTCTACGTTATCGTGAAGGAAACTGTTGTTATTACCTCGCAACTGGATCTCATTGTTCTCGTCTGTAGACAAGGTCGTTCTGGATCGATCGCTTGATGTAGGAGTTTCATCCAGTTCCACACCATGTCTTAGATAAGCCGGCTTCTTTTCAATTTCTTCCAGTCTATGGCTGCTCTTGAACTTGAAGTTGTAGGCGTGCATTTTACGTTTACGTTCTTCAGCACGCATTTTTAAAACCTCATTGATAGGTAGATCTGTTGGATCCAGATCTTCCATGACTTCTTTCTTGATTGTTTCTGGAGCGGCATTGATAGGAGCTTCAACGGTTCTGATGTTTACCTGCTCTGTTTCTGTTTTAGGTTTTTCAGTAGATCGTCTGGCGTTGTTCAACGTCTGCTCTACTTCCATATAATCATCCAGGGAATACTTTCTAACACCTTCATTAGAAACCTCTGTAATAGGAATGATTTCTACTGCATCGTTGACTTCAATGTCGTCAAGATTGTAGGTGGTCTTTTCTTCTGCAGGCTCCTCATTTTTAGTCAACGGCAAGTCAAAGTTGAGCAAAAACTGATCTTCCTCTTCTTCTACCTCTTCCAGTTTGTGAACGACCGGTTGCTCTTCAACAACCTCTTCTTTAATAATCAATTGTGGTTCTTGATCCAGGACTTCTTCATAAACCACGTTCAGGTTCTTGATAAATTCCGTTGTTGGGATTAATGGGTTTTCGTTTTTGGGAACGATGATTTCCTCCGGTTCTTCATCACCTAGTTCATGCATGATGATCAATGGCTCGCTGGATGGCTCTGATTGTGATGGAGCTGGTTGTGATTCCGCTTTCGCGAAAGCGGACTCTTCTTCATCCTTCTTGCTTTCCTCGACCTCTTCATCCATGATAAGCGTTCCTGCAACCACGCGATCGTTGGTCTCTTCCAAAACCTGGGTGGCTCGCTGTTCCTCTTCCAAAGTGTGGATGATGCGCGTGCCCTCTGTATTTGAGATCTCGTTTTGCTGCTCTGCATTAAAACCCGTGGCAATCACGGTAACTGCGATGGCATCGCCCAGCGCCTCGTCCTCGCCCACACCCATGATAATGTTAGCGCCGCCGCCAGCCTCATTCTGGATGTGCTCGTTGATTTCACCTATCTCGTCAATGGTAATTTCTTCAGTTCCAGAAACGATAAGTAGCAACACGTTTTTGGCACCTGTGATCTTGTTGTCGTTCAACAATGGAGAGTCCAGTGCTTTGAGAATTCCTTCTTGGGCACGGTTGGAACCAGTGGCCTGAGCACTTCCCATAATCGCTGTTCCAGAATTTGACAATACGGTTTTTGCATCACGCAAGTCAATGTTTTGCGTGTAGTGGTTGGTAATTACCTCTGCAATACCGCGTGAGGCAGTAGCAAGTACCTCATCTGCTTTTGAGAATCCAGCCTTGAAGCCCAGATTTCCATACACATCGCGCAGTTTGTTATTATTGATGATCACTAATGAATCCACGTTCTTGCGGAATTTTTCAATTCCTTTCTGTGCTTGTTCATTACGTACTTTTCCTTCAAAATGGAATGGTGTCGTCACGATTCCAACCGTAAGGATTTCCATTTCACGAGCGACTTGTGCAATGATAGGCGCAGCACCAGTACCAGTACCACCACCCATTCCTGCGGTGATAAATACCATTTTAGTTCTCGCATCGAGCATGGCTCTCACATCTTCTATGCTCTCTTGTGCAGCGCGCTCACCAACCTCAGGATTTGCACCTGCACCAAGACCTTCGGTCAAGGTAACTCCCAACTGAATCTTATTGGGAACTGGACTGTTTTCCAAGGCTTGTGAATCTGTATTGCAGATTACGAAATCCACACCTTTAATTCCTTGCTGGAACATGTGCTTGATGGCGTTGCTACCACCACCACCTACACCTATAACCTTGATCACGTTGGATTGGTTTTTAGGTAGATCAAATGCGATACTATTAAAATCGTCGTTGCTCATATATTGCTACTTTTACCTTTACTACTTTATTGTTGAAGGTGGTTTTAAGGCCTTCGTTATTTTCCTTTTCTTTTTTATTTCTTCTATTCTGCTTTGTCCAGAAAGTCCTTGAACTTATTGGCCCAATTCTCAAATATGCCTTTGCTCTTTCTAGGTTGGGTTACGGTTTGCTGTTCTTCTGTTTCAGGTGCTTTAGGCTTTTCTTCTACCGGCGTGTTATTTCCAGCATTAGCATTGGAAACCGCTGCTTCCTTTTGCTGGCTTTTTGCTGTATGGAATTCATTTGCCTCTAATCCTTTCAATACCAATCCTACCGCTGTTGCAAACAACGGGCTGGTACTTTCTGTATCGCTGTCGCCAGCAAGGTGCTCGTTAGGATAGCCTATACGACTGGGCATTCCTGTAACATATTCCGCTAGCTGTTTGATATGCTTGAGCTGGCTACCGCCACCGGTAAGCACCACACCAGCGATCAATTGCTTTTTAGGTTCGTCATGACCGTAATTCTTAATCTCAACAAATACGGTTTCCAGAATCTCAATCACTCTGGCATGAATGATCTTGCTCAAGTTCTTTAGGGTAATTTCCTTAGGCTCTCTACCGCGCAAACCTGGAATAGAAACGATTTCGTTTTCCTTATTCTCGCCTGGCCATGCACTACCAAATTTTGTTTTGAGCAGCTCTGCCTGCTTTTCAATGATTGAGCAGCCTTCTTTGATATCTTGAGTGATGATGTTACCTCCTTGAGGTATCACTGCGGTGTGACGAATGATTCCATCCTTAAAAATTGCGAGGTCTGTGGTACCACCACCTATGTCGATGAGCGCTACTCCAGCTTCTTTTTCTTCCTGACTCAAAACAGCATCTGCACTCGCGAGAGGTTCTAAAGTGATGTCTGACAATTCCAGATCAGCGCTTTTTACACAGCGACCTATATTTCTAATGGACGCCACCTGACCAACCACTACATGAAAGTTAGCCTCTAATCGGCCACCATACATTCCAATGGGCTCTTTGATCTCTGACTGTCCATCAATCTTATATTCTTGAGGCAACACGTGGATGATCTCTTCACCTGGCAGCATGACCAGCTTGAATACCTGATTACACAACTTTGTGATATCATCTTGATTGATGACTGTTTCACTATCGCCACGAGTGATATAATCGCTATGCTGCAAACTACGTATGTGCTGTCCCGCAATACCTACGGTAACGTCTTTGATTTGTATACCACTCACGGCTTCAGCTTGTGAAACCGCTTGTTGTATGGAGGTGATCGTTTGCGTGATATTGTTGACCACACCACGATGAACGCCCAGACTTTTTGATCTTCCTACACCTAGGATCTCAAGTTTGCCGTACTCATTTTTGCGACCAATCATGGCAACGATCTTTGTCGTACCTATGTCTAGTCCTACTGCAAATTCTTGTGGTTCCATTATTCTTCCTTTTTAACTACAATTACCTGACCGTCAAACCTCAAGTCCATCGCTTTGATTTGATCGACTGCTTTGTCTTTTTCTACCTTGGCAAGCATTGCTTTAAAGTTGGTCATCTTACTATGCAACTTATCCAACTTGCCCAGTTTTAATCTCATATCATTGGAACGCAACATCAAAGTGGCGTTTCCCTTGCTATCCAGAACAATTTGCGTGACTGCCGCATGAAGCAACTCATCATTTTCTAGATAGACTAAAAATTCATACAACTCTTCCTGAAATTCAGGCTTGAAGCCCAAGACTACAGGAACCAACGCCGTGTGTTCACTTGATAGCGGCATGATGCTATTATCACTATCCAGATAGACATTAAGGCCTCCTAACAATCTTGCTAGTGGCCTGCGTTGCTCTACCATAACATGTAGTTTCCCGTTAAGATCCACAGAAACCTCTGCGGCTCTGATCATTGGGTCTGCGACAAGTCTGGTCTCGCTCTTATTCAAATCTAATTTTTCTACCAGCCGATTATCGACACTATCTTCTTTTTGTATCAACAATTTATTAACGTTATCTTCAGATATAAACGGATCACTGTAATCTGTAAATGAGATATTTATATCTGTGATTTCGCGATTGTAATGACGCTTGTTAGCAAAAGAATACAGCGCCAAAATCCCAACAAGAATTACAGGTAGAATCAATAGATTGAATATCCTCTTCATCGTGCCAATTCTTTAACTACTCGTTCCACTTCGGCTCCTATATCACCAGCTCCCAGTAACAGCACTATCCTATTACCCATTTCTTTTACAAACTCTGCTATATCTTCCTTTTCCAGCAAGGTCGTCATGTGTGGCGATTGTTCCTGATTACGAATTAAATCACATAGCACTGCAGCATGAACACCTTCCATAGGCTCTTCTCTTGCAGCATAAATGTTAAGCATACCTACCTTGTGAAATTGCGATAAACTGGATGCAAAATCATCCATGAAATCCTTAGTGCGTGAGTACAAGTGCGGCTGGAAAATAACGGTGTATTCTTCATCAGGATACATTTCAGCGACGGCTTGATACACCGCATTGATTTCGGTTGGGTGATGCGCATAATCGTCAATGACAACAAATTTTTCAGTGTCTAACTTGTAAGAGAACCTGCGTTCCACACCTTTGAAGGTGGCCAGTGCTTTTTTAAGTTTTTCAGGATCAGCACCATATTCAAGCGCCATGGCAACTGCCAAAATCGCGTTTGCCAGATTATGTCTTCCAGGCAACCTCAAACTCCAATTTTTTATAGTTCCAGATGGAGTTACCAAATTGAAGTAATAGGCGCCGTCGACGATGGTCAAATGGCTGGTATGATAATCGCCAGAATCAAAACCTATGGTATTACCAGAAAGCTTGACAGATTCATTGATAAACAACGCACCTTCAGGAACTAGCGCACCAAATTCTTCAAAAGCCTTTCTAAATTCTTCCTCGTTTCCATAAATATCCAAATGGTCTGGATCAATAGCCGTCACACCTGCCACATTAGGCTCCAATTGTAGAAAAGACCTGTCAAATTCATCTGCCTCAACGACCATCACATCGGTACCGCTATTCAGGTAGTTGGTGTTGTACCCTTCTAGAATTCCGCCCAAAAAGGCTGTGGTTTTAATGTCGCTTTGATATAGTAAATGCGCCAAAATCGCACTGGTTGTCGTCTTCCCATGAGTTCCAGCGATGGCCAGACAGGTCATTGTTTTAGAAATCTGACCCAGCAATTGAGCACGTTTGGTGATGGGTATTCCGCTTTCGCGAAAGCGAACTAATTCATCAAAGGTTTGTGGAACGGCTGGCGTGTACACTACCTGTGCTGTTTCGGGATTTTTGAAGGCCGAAGGGATCTTATCAAATTTGCTTTCATAATGAATATCAATACCTTCATCTTCCAACTTTTTTGAAAGTGACGTGACGATACGGTCATAGCCAGCTACATGCTTGCCTTGCGTGTGCAGGTAACGCGCCAGCGCACTCATTCCAATCCCGCCGATGCCGATGAAATAAAAATGGGTTATGTCTTTCAAATCACGCATCAATGAGTTCTTTAATATGGTTGACGATCTCTACGGTCGCGTTGGGTTTTGCGAGTTTGGAGAGGTTTGCAGACAGTCGTTGCTGTAAAGCTGTATCACTGGAGAGCTGCTTCCAGATCATCGGGAAATTATCGTCCAGTTCCTGTTCTCTTATCATGAGCGCCGCATCTTTATCCTGGATGGCGAGTGCGTTTTTAGTCTGGTGATCTTCGGCGACGTGAGGTGATGGTATAAAAATGACGGGCTTGCCTATAAGTGCCAACTCTGATATCGTACCGGCGCCAGCACGGGAAATAATGAAATCTGCCGCAGCATAAGCCAGATCCATGCGGTTCAAGAAAGCATTCACATTAACCGTGTTGCTATCGTGTTTTTTATATTGATCATAGTACAGCTTCCCGCATTGCCAGATGATCTGGGTGTCCTGCTGGAGCAACTCCAATTGACTTTCAATCAGTTGATTAATCCTGCGGGCACCTAAACTGCCACCTAAAACTAAAAGTGTTTTTTTATTCGAATCCTCAAAACCGAAATGTTGTAATGCTTCTGCTTTTGAAGTTTTTTGATCTACCAGATCCTGACGCACCGGATTGCCGGTAAAAACTATTTTATTTTTCGGGAAAAATCGTTCCATGTGATCGCTCGCCACACAGACTTTATCCACTTTCTTAGCAAGTAGTTTATTGGTTATCCCTGCATAGGAATTTTGCTCTTGGATTAAAGTTGGTACCCCTTTTTTATGCGCCATAAATAATAACGGACCACTGGCATAACCGCCAGTACCTATAGCGACATCAGGCTTAAATTCACTGACAATCTTGCGTGCATCCATAAGACTTTTCACCACCTTCAATGGAAAGGATAGATTTTTGGCAGACAGTTTTCTTTGCAAGCCGCTTATCCACAAACCCTTGATTTCATAACCGGCCGCTGGAACTTTCTCCATTTCCATGCGGTCGTTTGCGCCTACGAATAGAATGGCACAATCGGGCCATCTACGACGGCATTCATTTGCAATCGAGATCGCAGGGAAAATGTGGCCACCTGTGCCACCGCCAGATATGATAATTCTATAAGACTTCACTCAACACGTCTAATGGGTTCAATTCTTCCTCAGGAGTTTCCTGAGCTTTTATAGCTTGTCTTTTTGCACTTACGCTTAAAATAATTCCTATCGCCATACACGTCATCCAGATGGAGGTTCCACCACTGGAAATCAACGGTAAGGTTTGACCTGTTACTGGAAATAGATTCACGGCTACCGCCATATTGATCAATGCTTGTAAAACAATGGGGAAACCGACACCTATGACTAGTAAGGTTCCAAAAATGGTATCAGCTTTATTGGCAATGACCACTAGTCTGAACAAGACCAGCATATAGACCAGCAATATCACGGCGCCACCTATGAGACCAAATTCTTCTATGATAATCGCATAGATAAAGTCGCTGCTGGATTGTGGTAAAAAGTGTTTTTGCTGGCTTTTGCCTGGACCTTGTCCCCAAACGTACCCAGTTGCTATGGCTGTTTTTGCCTTGTCCACCTGATATTCTGAATCTGAGGTTCCGTCACCAGAGAAGCTTTCAATACGACTTACCCATGTGTCGACGCGATTAGGGAATGCGTCTGGGAAAGCCTTTGCGGTAATGATAAATAAAGTCAACACCAACAAACCGCTACCAACGATAGCTAATAAGTATTTCCATGGATAACCACCTATAAAACACACTAGCAAAACCATTAAAAACAATATCGCTGTCGTTGAGAAATTGGATGGTAATATGAGTGCCAAGATCAATCCTACTGGCAACCATAAAGGCAAAAGCGACTTCTTGAATTCAATGACTTTATCCCGCATGGCGTTAAGATAGCGAGCTACCCAAACCATTAAAACCACTGCGGCCAGTGTACTGGTCTGGAAACCTACACCTACAATTGGGATTTGAATCCAGCGACTGGCGTTTGCTCCATCCATTTCAGTTCCCTGAAAGGCTGTGAAAATGAGTAGTAAAATCACGATGGGCAGCATGATAAAACTCAATCCCTTGAAATAATTATAGGGTATTTTATGGAAGGTATAAGCGATGCCCAATCCCAAAACTAAATGTGCAAAGTGCTTGATCACATATTTGAGCGTATTACCTTCACCGCCATTGAGGTAGGCCAAATTACTACTGGCACTGTATACTGGTAAAAACGAAAATATCGCCAGTATCAATACCAGTGCCCATAAAAAGGAATCGCCAGATATGTAGTCTTTGATCTTCAAATTATAATCCTCTTACTGCTTTTTTAAATTGACGGCCACGATCCTCATAATTGTCAAACAAATCAAAACTCGCACAGGCTGGACTTAGCAATACGGTATCGCCTGCGTTAGCCAACTTATAGGCCACTCGCACGGCATCTTCCATGGAGTTGGTTTCTACCATTTGCTCTACACAGCTACCAAAAGCTTCTACTATTTTAGAATTATCGACACCTAGGCAAACGATCGCTTTGACATGCTTGTTCACTAGATGGTACAGTTGTGAGTAATCGTTACCCTTGTCCACGCCACCAACAATCCAAACTGTGGGCTGTTCCATACTGTCCAAAGCATAAAATGTAGCATTAACGTTAGTGGCCTTAGAGTCGTTGATATATTGAACCTTGTTGATTTTAAGCACTTGCTCTAGTCTGTGCTCCACACCTTGAAAGGATTGCATACTTTGTCTGATCGTCTCTTTACGTATCTTCAAAAGTTTTGCGGTGGTAGCAGCAGCCATGGCATTTGCAGTGTTGTGTTGTCCCTTGAGGGAAAGTTGTTCTAATGGCATAGTAAATGGGGTTTGATCGATGGCGATCTTAATTGTATTGTTTATGAGTGATGCACCATATTCCAATTCTTTTGTCATCGAGAATGGAACTAGTGTGGATCTTATTGGGGTTGTTTTTAAAGCCTGCCCTATAGCTTCATCGTCTGCATTGTACACCAGATAATCATCTTGATCCTGGTTCATGGCGATGCGCATTTTTGAAGCCAGATAGTTTTCAAACTTGTAGTCATAGCGATCCAGATGATCTGGCGTCACATTAAGCAATACAGCGACCTTAGGCTTGAAATTATTGATGCCGTCCAGTTGGAAACTACTTACTTCCAGTAGACGCACCTCGGCAGGAGATTCGGTGACTTGTTGAGCAAAACTTTTGCCTATGTTGCCGCCCATGGTATGATCCATTCCCGCTTGAGTGAATAGATGTCCTAGTAAACTGGTAACGGTTGTTTTTCCATTGCTACCAGTTACGGCTACGATGGTCTCGTTAGAATGTTCTGCGGCAAATTCAATTTCAGAAATCACGGGAATTCCAGCTTTGGTGGCTTTCTGGATGATCTCGGCAGTATCTGGAATGCCGGGACTTTTCACGATTAGACTTGCAGCAAGGATTTTTTCAAGTGTATGAGCACCTGTCTCGTAGGGAATGTTGTGGGTTTGTAACGCTTTCGCGAAAGCGTCACTCAATTCATCCCTATTGCTCAAAAAGACCTTATAGCCACGATCAGCAGCCAGCAATGCGGCGCCCATACCACTAATGCCACCGCCGAGAATGACGATGTTAGAAAAATTATATGTGAATTTCTCCTGTATCATTAACGTACCTTGAGTGTGACGATGGATATGATGGCGAGTAGGATACCGACGATCCAGAATCGCACAACGATTTTGGATTCATGGAAACCTCTTTTTTGATAGTGGTGATGTAGTGGCGACATCAAAAAGATGCGGCGTCCTTCACCAAATTTTTGCCTGGTGTACTTGAACCAGCTAACCTGCATGACTACCGATAAGTTTTCCATGATGAATACACCACACAAAATCGGGATCAAGAGTTCCTTGCGAGTTGCTATGGCAAGTACAGCGATAACACCACCTATGGTGAGGCTACCAGTATCGCCCATGAAAACTTGCGCCGGAAAGGTGTTGTACCATAAAAATCCTACCAACGCTCCAGCGAATGCGGTAATAAACACCACCATTTCTCCAGAATTAGGGATGTACATAACATTGAGATAATCTGCAAAAACGATGTTTCCAGAAATCCACGCAAACAATGCCAACGTGACCACGACAATAGCGCTGGTTCCAGCCGCGAGACCATCGATACCATCAGTAAGATTGGCGCCGTTGGATACTGCGGTAACGATAAATATGACAATAGGAATAAAGATCAACCATGCAAAAGGCGCTAGATCTGGATCGATCCAAGTGACCAATGATTCGTAATCGAACTCATTCTCTTTTACAAAAGGAATGGTAGTTTTAGTAGAGTGCTCTGCTGGACCAAATTCTGCCAATGAATTCTGGGTAATTAACTCTTGAGAATTTACTGGGTTTACCAATTCCTCTTTGATTGTAACGTCTTCATTAAAAAACATGATCGCACCTATAATCAGGCCTAAACCTACCTGACCAATAACCTTGAACCAGCCTTTAAGACCACCTTTGTCCTTTTTGAATATCTTGATGTAATCATCTGTAAAACCTATACAACCCATCCAGACGGTTGTGATCAATAGCATGATCACATAAATGTTATCCAGTTGACACAACAACAACGCCGGAATCAACGTACCTAAAATAATTATGACGCCACCCATGGTAGGTGTTCCTGCTTTTTGAGCCTGACCTTCCAGACCTAAATCGCGTACACTTTCACCTACTTGTTTTCTTTGTAAATAATTAATGATACGTTTACCGTAAATGGTGGAAAAGCCTAATGAGAAAACAAATGCTAGTGCTGATCTAAATGTGATGAATCCAAACAAGGATGCACCAGGCATTTGAAACTCACTCTCCAAATATTGAAATAGATAGTACAGCATTATTTATCAAGGTTTTTGAGGATGGTTGTAATCTTAAGGCGATCATCAAAGTCATGACGCACGCCATTGATTTCCTGATAGGTTTCATGACCTTTTCCAGCGATTAAAATGATGTCCTGTGGATTCGCCATATTGGCCGCTGTCTTGATGGCTTGCTCACGATCTGCAATGGTGATGGCCTTCTTGTAATTCTGTGGTTCCACGCCAGCTTCCATTTCTTTTAAAATCGCTTGCGGATCTTCAGTTCTGGGATTATCGCTGGTTAGGATAACCATATCGCTCAATGTAGTAGCCACATTTGCCATAATGGGACGTTTGGTGCGATCTCTATCGCCACCGCAACCTACTACCGTAATGACCTTTTCATTTTTAGTACGTATGCTATTAATGGTTTCCAGCACGTTTTTAAGTGCATCTGGAGTGTGTGCATAATCTACTATAGCAGTGATCTTGTCCTTTACAGTTGTGAAATATTGAAACCTTCCAGAAACACCATCCAATTTTGATATGGCTTCAAGAACTTCCATTTCTTCCAATCCCAATTCTATGGCGCATGCATATATCGCTAGCACATTGTATGCATTGAACTCACCAATCATCTTGGTCCACAACTCGTGACCATTCACTTTTAATAGCAAGCCGCCAAATTGATTTTCAAGCACATTGGCTTGATAATCTGTATAGGTTTTTAAAGCGTAGCCTAGTTTTCTAGCCTTAGTATTCTGGACCATGATAGGTCCGTTTTTGTCATCTTTGTTATAAAGAGCAAAAGAACCTGCAGGCAAGCCGTCAAAGAACCTCTTTTTGACATCGCGATATTCTGCAAACGTGGCGTGATAATCTAGGTGGTCGTGAGATAGGTTGGTGAAAATACCACCTGCAAAATGCAATCCTGCCACACGCTCCTGTGCGATACCATGACTGCTCACTTCCATAAAACAATAATCCACACCAGCATCTCGCATAGCAGCAAGATGATCGTTGATGGTGAGAGGATCTGGAGTCGTGTGCTTCGTTGGGATGGATTTACCGTTGATCAAAATTTCTACCGTAGAAATAAGCCCAGTTTTGTATCCCACATTTTTAAAGAGTTGGTACAGCAAACTGGTAGTAGTGGTTTTACCATTTGTTCCTGTGACCCCAATCAGTTTAAGATCTCTTGAAGGATTCTCGTAGTAGTTTGCCGCCATCAAAGCGAGTGCTTCATGAGAATTTTCAACCACTACATAAGTGACGTTTTTTTTCTTATCAACAGGCATATCTTCAACTACGATTGCCTTTGCACCTAACTCAATGGCCTTGTCTATAAAATCATGGCCGTCACTTACGGTTCCCTTGAGAGCTATAAAGACGTCGCCGTTCTTGACCTTACGGGAATCAAAGTGAATATGGTTTACCTTAAGATCAGTAGATCCTATTACCGTATCCAGTCTTACTTTATACAATATGTCTCTTAGTATTTTCATGATAGCGTCAGGATTACTTGATGAGACGTATTGATCTTGGTTCCAGGCTTAATACTTTGAGACTTGACTTTACCTGCGCCAACAATTCTTACTTTAGCGCCCATATTTTCAATAATGGCAATCGCATCCATGGCATCCATGCCTCTTAAATCTGGTAGATCTTTCGAGGTTTTTTGTGCCTTGGTATAGTAGGACTTTAAGCTATTCTGAATTTTGACAGGAACTGCTTCAGGTAACTGCACCTCATCTGCTTGTGGATTACTGGCGTATATTTTTTGAGCAATTTTTTTGAAAACTGGTCCTGCGACAATGTTACCATAATAACCTTTGGCCGTGTTTGGTTTATGGATTACCACTATACAGCTGTATTTGGGCTTATCTGCTGGAAAGTACCCTGCAAAAGAGGCGATATAGTTACCGCTGCCTTTCCAGTATTCGGTTTGACAGGTTCCAGTTTTACCAGCCATGGAAAAACGGCTGCTATAAAGATTGTCTGCGGTACCGCGCTTGACCACATTCTCCATCATGACCTTTACCTTATCGATTGTCTCTTGACTACAAATGGACGGATTGATGATCTCGCGATCGTATTTCTCAATCATCTTATCCTTAGACCTTACTTCCTTGATCAAGCGAGGCTTGACCATCACACCATTATTAGCCACAGCATTATAGAAGGTCAAGGTTTGTAGAGGCGTTAACCGCACACCATAACCAAATCCCATCCAGGGCAGCGACAAACCACTCCAATTCTCATCATCTGGATGCGGAATCATAGGCTTCCCTTCACCAATTATGGGAAGGTTGAGCTTATCATTAAGATTCATGCTGTACAAGCGGTCGACATACTTTTCAGGATCACTACCATAATTATCCTGAACCATTTGAACCAATGCTGTGTTAGAACTCAGTTCAAAAGCTCTCGCAACACTGATCTTGCCGTAACCACCATATTTTGAGTCGCGCACATTGCGACCGTAATAGGAAATCTTCCCGTTTTGTGTATCAAAAACGGTACTGGTATCGATGACTTTATCTTCAAGAGCAGCAATCACACTCATCAGTTTAAACGTCGAACCAGGCTCGTGAGATTCCCATAACGCATAATTGCGTTTCTCAAAATATTTACCATCAGACGAGCGGCCTAGATTTGACAAGGCCTTGATCTCGCCAGTCGCGGTTTCCATCACGACTGCAGTACCGTGATCTGCCTCAAAATATTCCAACTGCTCCAGCAACGCATGGTGCGCCACGTCTTGCATGTTTACATCGATGGTTGTGTAAACGTCCAGCCCATCTTTAGGCTCAATCTCATTGACGTTGTTGATAGGTTTCCACTGGTTGCCAGATATTTTTTGTTCCAATCGGGAACCGTTTTCACCTTTCAAAAAGTTGCGGTAGGCACCTTCCAACCCAACTCTAGGTTTACCGACCTCATCATAACCCACTAGGCGTTCTGCCATTTTTCCAAGCGGATATTCACGCTCTACATGTGGCTCTACGATCAAACCGCCACGATTGGCACCGCGCTTGAACAATGGGAAACTTTTCAGTTCCATCAAGTCGGTATAATTGATATCGTCTATGATGTGCAGGTATCTGGAGTTATTGGTTCTCGCCTTTCTGAATTTGGTTAAGAAATAAGATTTTGGTTTGTTCAGCTTTCGCGAAAGCGAACTCGCCAAAGGCTCTATCTCATTATTAAAATCCTTTTGACTAGGAGCAACGGCATCAAATCGTATGTCATATTTAGTGATCGAGGTCGCCAAAAGTTGCCCATTCGAATCATATAGATTACCACGATTTGCCTCTACCATTTGATTGCGGAAGATGCGCTCTTCGGCCTTGGCACGATAGGCATCGCCTTCAAAAAACTGAATACGAACGATTTGCGCCACAATAGCGATCGCTACCACGGCAAAGAAGATGCTGACGGCATATACCCTATGCAATATGTTCTTATCAGTCGTTGCCATGAGACGTGTTTATAATGAGTTTGTACGGCGGCTCTTTTGCTGGAGCGATACCGGTTTCCTTGAGTCTACTGGCCACAGTGCTCTCCATTTGCAAAAACATCAATTGTCGCTGACCATCAACATACTGGCTACGCAACTCGCTCACCTCATCATTGAGCTGGCCTATATAATGCACCTTGCTCTCAAAATTGTGACCTGTATAAATCATGATCAATGCGAGACCGGTCACGAACAAGATGAATTTCCAGTTCTTGAGCGCATCCCTGTTGGTTAGAAAATTGCCGCGTAATATGTCATAGAATTGTGCTGCCATATTATTCCTGTTCTATTCGTTCTGCGATGCGCAATTTTGCACTGCGAGCACGGCTGTTTTGTTTCAATTCTTCTTTGCTGGGCACGATCAGGTTGCCTACTTTTTTAAAGGGTACACTCACACGACCGTACACATCCTTTTCTGGTTCACCTTCAAAAAGACCATTGCGTATGAATCTTTTTACTGGTCGATCCTCTAATGAGTGGTAAGAAATCACACTTAGTCTGCCACCAGGCTCCAACAAATCCTTGCACTGCTCCAAAAACTCATGAAGCACATCCATTTCTTGATTCACCTCTATACGTATGGCTTGAAAAACTTGAGCCATTTGTTTATTCTCTATTCTTGCGGGAACTAGTGGCGCACAAATATCCTTGAGATCCTGAACGGTTTGAATGCTTTTGGTTTTGCGCGCTGTTACGATTTCACGTGCTATGCGTGGTGCGTTGCGCAATTCACCATATTCCTTAAAAATGCGACGCAGTTCCTGCTCGTCATAATCATTGACAATACTTACGGCATCCACGGTCGCTTTTTGATTCATACGCATATCGAGTCGTGCATCAAATCGTGTGGAAAAACCTCTGCTGGCCTCATTGAATTGGTGCGAACTCACACCTAGATCTGCCAGGATACCGTCGACTTTTTTATAGCCGTGCAACCTTAAGAATCTCTTGATGTATCTAAAATTCTCGGGAATGAGCTCAAATCTATCATCATCAATGATGTTTGCCAGCGCATCTGGATCTTGATCAAATCCATATAGTTTACCATCAGGACCCAATCTTTTCAGGATTTCTCTGGAATGACCGCCACCACCATAAGTAACATCGACATAAACACCGCCTGGCTTTATATCGAGTCCATCAACAGATTCCTTCAAGAGGACTGGATCATGATAAGAGGTCATTTGTGTCATCTCCCATTACTTCTTGTGCGAGATCTGCAAAGTCTAGTGCAGACTCGTCAATGGCATTCTCGTATTTATCTTTATCCCAGATTTCAATGATGTTCACCGCACTGGCGATGGTCAAGTCTTTGGTGATTCCAGCAATAGCTTTAAGGTCACTGGGAATCAACAACCTACCATTACCATCCACTTCTACCATCTTGACGCCTGCCGTAAAGCGGCGTATGAAATCATTATGCTTTTTATTGAACCTGTTAAGCTTGCCTATTTTTTCCATCACGGCATTCCATTCACTCATGGGATACAATTCAAGACAAGGCTGGAACACAGACCTGCGTATCACAAAGCCATCATCCAGCATGGGAAGCAATTGCTTCTTGATGGCGACGGGCATCATGAAACGTCCTTTGGCGTCTGCTTTGCACTCGTATGTTCCTATAAAATGATTCATTAAAAAGCTGGATCTGCGGCTTATGTAATCAAATATAGAAAAGTATTTACCACTTGTTCCCACTTTTTACCACAATGTTGATAAAACGCTCCATTCTTGAATAACTATGCCACTTATTAACAATCTGGTAATCGATGAAGTTGAGGATTAGCTCGCTTTCGCGAAAGCGAACTCTAAACAATCCCGCCACAAGATCAATGGCCGATTTGGAAGATTTCATAAAACCAAAACGCCTATATTTGTCTTTGACACTACCCAATATGACGCACGATTTAATTAAGGATGGTAAGTTTGAGTACTACACTTCGGGAGAAGGAACTCCGATAATTATCTTACATGGTTTGATGGGCGGCCTGAGTAATTTCCAGGGCGTTATTGACTATTTCCCAAAGTTGGGCTATCAAGTCATCGTGCCTACTTTGCCTTTGTACACCATGCCGTTGATCAAGACGAGTGTGGGAACTTTTGCAAAGCATATCAATAAGTTCATCGATCACATGGGATTCAAGGAAGTGATTCTTCTAGGCAATTCTTTAGGCGGTCACATAGGTCTAGTAACCACAAAATTATATCCCAAGAAAATCAAAGCCCTTGTGATTACCGGTAGTTCTGGACTGTATGAAAGTGCGATGGGTGAGAGCTATCCCAAGCGTGGCGATTATGACTACATCAAGAAAAAAAGTGAGGACGTCTTTTACGATCCAGCGGTAGCGACAAAGGAAATAGTGGATGAGGTTTTTGGCGTTGTAAATGACCGTAAAAAATTGATCAAGACACTTGCTATTGCAAAAAGTGCGATACGTCACAACATGGCAAAGGATCTGCCTAAAATGACCACGCCTACCTGCATCATCTGGGGAAAACAGGATGGTGTAACGCCGCCTAATGTGGCAGAAGAATTTCATGAAAAACTACCGGATAGCGACCTATTCTGGATCGACAAATGCGGGCATGCTGCCATGATGGAGCATCCTGAAGAGTTCAACGAGATCCTTCACAAATGGCTGGAAGAACGCCAGTTCTAAACTCCTTCTATTATGAAAATCAATAGCGCCGAATTTGTTATTTCAAATCAGGAAGTAAAAAAGTGCCCTACCAACAAGTTACCTGAGTATGCCTTTATAGGTAGATCCAACGTGGGCAAATCTTCTTTGATCAACATGTTGACTGATCGTAAGAATCTGGCCAAAACCTCTGGAAGACCAGGGAAAACACAGCTTATCAATCACTTCATCATCAATAAGAATTGGTACCTAGTGGATTTACCGGGTTATGGATATGCGCGAGTGTCCAAAAGCAGCAAAGCCAAATTCCAGAAGTTCATCACCAATTATTTTGAAAAGCGCCAGCAGCTGGTCAGTGCTTTTGTACTGGTAGATGTGCGTCATGATCCACAGCCTATTGATACAGAGTTCATGGAATATCTAGGTGAAAACGGTATACCATTCGGGATCATATTTACCAAGGCCGATAAATTGAAACCCAATGCGCTGGAGCGCAATGTGGAGAATTACAAGAACGCTCTACTAGAAGGTATTTGGGAAGAAGTGCCTCCTTATTTTGTCACTAGCGCTTCCAACAAAACCGGTCGCGACGAATTACTAGCTTATATTGATGGGATCAATCAAACGATAGATTAATGATCGTTTACCGTATTCTTACGAATTTCTCTTAGCAAACTCTCAATCCCGTTGACTTTCATATCACAAACGGTTTGCATGTAATTGCCTAATTTCCCTTGAGGAAATCCCTGACGCCTGAACCAGGTGTAATAAGGTTCTGGTAATTCACTCAAAAACTTACCCTTATGCGCACCGAATGGCATCTTGTACCAGGCCAGTTCGATGAGTTGTTTGTGGTCAAAGGGTAGTTCTGACATTTTAGAAATAAGATTTAAGGTCAATCCGTCCGTAAATTACGATTTGGCGGTGAAATACTTTCAACGAAGATCAATCCATCAAAGGCTTTAGAAAACCTCTTTTTTTGAAAATTGTGGTCAATATCTATAAGATTATATCCAGGGCCACCTAACAGAAGTTGCTTCTTTTTCTTATCAAAAAACTTAGCTGCACTTCCCTTCAGTGCATTAGCCATATCAATAAAATAAATATCGTCTTCCGCCTCAATTAAAGTTTCCGCATAGGTTTTTGGATAAGGCTTTTCTAAATTGTAAATCTGCCACTCACGTGACTGATCATCATTAATGATATAACTTCTTAAGGCTCCTTTTCCAAAATCAAAGCCGACACTATAATAATCGTCTTTAAACTGTTGCTTCAAATGCCATCCTAAGTTGTGGATTTTTCGTGTAGTGTAATTTAAAAATCCTCTATTATTGATATGCTCATTATGAGCCCAAATGAATGCCTTGCCATTATTTGATTTATTCTCTACAATCCACTTTACATTCTCATACATTTTCAGATCTCTATCTTGACTGTAATGATTTTGAATATAATAAGTATATTTAATAATATAGGCTAAAGCTCTAATGGCTTTATCAAGCTGTTCAGTATTTTCTTTGGCTAGATTAATTTTGAATTTAAGCAGAATATTTTCTAGCTCATTGAGCCTAGGGATATAAGTATCAGCCCAGTTATTCTCTTTTCCATAATTGTACACTATTTTTTTCTCTACGCATTTATCCATGATGCTTAAAAGCTCATCACTTACTGTAATATTATATTCATTGATTGCATCATGGATTTCATTATTAATATTAGTAACGACCTGAATATCCATTCCAAAAAATCGAATCTGTTCTTTTTCAATTTCAGTCAGATTATAATTACGCATCCATTGTAAAAGATTGACGACTTCTTTCGTGCGCCATGGATATATTGTGAGGTTCTCTGCGATGGTTTCGACGTTCCCTTTTCCTCCGCTAATCCACTCGTTTATACCTGCTTCTGCAACATAAGAATCTTCAATGATAAATGTTTTAACGTTTTGAGTTTCCACCAAATACTTAAAAAACTTGGCCTTTATTTCAAAAAACTCTTTACTATGATGAGTAGCCTCTCCAAAACCAAAAATTTTTGCATCAGCGAATTTTTTTGGAAGATTTTGATGGAAGACTGAAGGTTTTGTTCCTTCTCTGCATTTTCTATTTTAATAGAATTTTTGTTGATCCAGTCGACTACTCTCAAATCTTGAGCATTTGTCTGGGAGCAAAATATATATAGAATAGATAGCAGAAGTATTTTCATTAGCGATGGTTTCAATCTAAGATTATGGGAATCAGAAAAGTTTTAAAGGTGGATTATTTCAATATAACCGTTTCTTGACCTGCCGCTAAAAACGGTTGATGTTTGATCACGATAACTATTTGGCAGTTGTCTTGTCAATTGCCTACAGTATGAGAAGAAAGCACAATAACAATCTATTCAAGCATTGGAGATGGTTGAAACTTGAACCCTATTATGAATTATCCTCCTTCTTGTCTCTAAAAACAAAAAACTACTAATCCTCTTTCTTCAATTCCAGCTTTTCTGCAAAGTAGTCGCAAAAGTCCAGCATGGTGTCGCGCATCTTTTCATCATTGGTGGCGCGATGATAGGTATCTGCCATGCTTACTAAGGTCTGGTGGAAAAATACACGCATCTCATCCACAGGCATATCTTTTGTCCACAGATCGATACGGAAACTTTCCTTCTCTACACTATCCCACATGGACACCATCATAGCTTTACTTACTGCGGTATCCACGCCACCATCAGGAGCGCTCCATACGATGTTTTCTGGCACACGGTTCTCATCGAGTTCTATTCCTATCTTGATTTCTGATCGTTTGTTCTTTGACATTTAGGATCTTGGTTTGTATCGGGATTGATTAAAAATTTCTTCGGCAGGTGTGTTGATCACATCCTGTAGGCTTGCATTATTGTTTTCGGCATAGCTGGCTACTATTTGCCATCCTATATATTGTGCCACGCCGCCTGGCGTCTCGTTATCTATTTCCAGATAGAATTTAGAAAAAGGTGCCGGCAGGATAAACCTGGTAAGCAGCTTTGGGTCTGTACTGTATAAAAGTTCCCTATCCACAAAATAGCGGTAGATCTGTTCTTCATTCTCTAGTGAGAATTGAGCCTTATTTTCTGCATAACCCATGATCTGGGCGATACTGGATGATGGCGCAAAGTTTTGTTGTAGATAATGAAGCTTGCCGTAATAAATCATCTGTTCCAGGAACTGACGGCTGTTTGTAGGCGGAACAAACAATTTAGCATATGCCAGCGCAACATCTGCCGGTATGCGATCCCTTTCCAGCGTGACCGCTTTGTATCTATTGATGCCTGCATAGAGCTCATGGTCTGCACCTAGATAGTTATCAATACCTATGATAAGATAATTAGGCGTAGGCAACACTTTAAGATCATTGTCTACCTCACTAAGCACCGTAATTATGGGAGATGGTTCAAACTCTGGGAAATAATATTCTACATGTTTCATGACCAACTCTACCTCTTCTTTGATTTCCTCAAAATCAAAACCGGCATTACCAACTGCTTCTTCAAGAACATTTTGAATGGTATCGCGGCCTTCCATTTTATCCATCCATACGCTATCTGGAACGTAATTGGGGAAAAATGCTGGGTATTTGGCTTTGAGGTTATCCAACTCATTGGATGGTGCCGTGGCAAACTCTTCATGAAACTGGATAAGGTCCACTTGCAATGGGATCGATTTGATTTCCTGCTCTTGTGGGTTTGCGGTATGGCATGATATGATCGCTTTCGCGAAAGCGAGAACCACTAAAACCGTTTTAATCCTGTTAATCATATAGGAACTGTCCGACTTAAGAAATAACTTTGAAAGGCAAAAATACGATTATGCAAACAGAAAAAGTAGCGACGGCGATCGCAAAATGGCTGAAGGATTATGCACTCAACGCTGGTGTTAAAGGTTATGTTGTGGGTGTGAGTGGTGGTATTGACAGCGCAGTAACTTCTACACTATGCGCCATGACTGGACTTGACGTGCTTTGTGTGGAAATGCCTATACACCAGCATGCAGACCATGTGACGCGTGCCCAGGAACATATCGCGCAACTCAAGGAGCGTTTTGTAAATGTAAGAGATGAACGTAGTGATCTCACGCCTGTGTTTGACACATTTGTAAAGGCCATGCCTGATGGTGGGCCAGATGCGGTACGAGCACTGACTGAAGGTAATACCAGAGCGAGGTTGCGCATGACGACACTCTATTTTCATGCAGGCATGAACAGCTTACTGGTTGCTGGTACGGGAAATAAGGTTGAAGATTTTGGCGTTGGGTTCTACACTAAATATGGTGATGGCGGCGTGGACATCAGTCCTATTGCAGATCTAATGAAAAGCGAGGTATATAAACTGGGAGCACACTTAAAAGTGCCAGAGAGCATTATGAAGGCTGCGCCTAGCGATGGACTTTATGGTGCAGAGCGTACGGATGAAGATCAAATAGGCGCTTCCTACGACGAACTGGAATGGGCCATGAATCAACTAGCTGAAGGCAAGTCAATTGACTCCTTTACAGGTAGAGAGAAAGAAATACTTGATATCTACTTTTCTTACAACACAAGAAACCAACATAAAATGAAGCCAATTCCTGTTTGGGAATTTACTCACAATTTAAGATAAAAGAACTCATAAAGTATTGTAAAGTAGGTTTATACCTACGAATGTTTGTGTAGGAAGTATTATAGTTGAATTTATATTTGTACCAATCAACATTTAACTTTTGTAAATGAAAATACTTATAGCTGATCATCATCCCGTATTTCGTCGTGGACTGAAATGTATGTTGAAAGGCGACAAGACATTTGAATTTAAAGGAAAAGTTGAGGATGGTAAATTTTTGATTTCTGAAATACAAAAACAGGAGCCAGACGTCCTGATTCTAGAAATTGATTTACCCAACTCTAATGGAGTAGGTTCTCTAAGACAAATTAGAACTCATTTCCCAGATCTTAAAGTACTCGTAGTAAGTTGCCATCCTGAAGAGATTTATGCCGTTTCTTCATTGAAAGCAGGAGCTCAAGGTTTCATTTCTAAAACCCGTACAGTCAAAGAAGTAAAGCACGCCCTACTGACTATTGTTAAAGGTGAAAGATTCATTTCTGAAAACATCAAAAACAAAAAGAGTTCTGATTCTGAAAAACAGGAAATCCTTAAATTCAAAACGCTCTCTACTAGAGAGATAGAAGTTCTTAATCTATTGTCTAGAGGTAAACGTAATAAGGAAATCGCCCAAGATCTTTCCATCAACGAGAAAACGGTAAGCACTTATAAAACTCGCCTGCTGAAAAAATTGAACGTGGATAATATCGCAGATTTAATCCACCAATCCAGATTACTGCAAATCACTACCAAGTAAATTAAATTACTCGATTAAGCCTTTTTCCTAAGTGTTGGTTCAATTTATTGTAATCGATAACTGAGGTTAAAGCTTCCAGATTATCTTCTTCATCTATAGAAGGTTTTAAATCTGAGTAGAGTGCTTTTACCTTTTCTGCAATCATCAACCTACGGAAGTTAAGAATCGTGTCGGTAACATAGGTAGCCACAGTATCGTCTTTTTGCTTAACAAAAATTTGTTTCTCTTCCCATTTGCTCAATTGGTAACGGTCTTCATCCATGATGAGATCTGCAATAAGTTGGGCTTCTTGATCCTCTAATTCTGACATCACGGTATTCACATCGATTTTTCCCTGCATCAAGAAAATATCGATCAGTTTAGGGTATAGGTTTTTAAAGTACGCATTAGAGAATTCTACCTCATCTTCTTGAAGGTCCAGGAATATCTTCTCATATACAGGTTTACTTTCCTTTTTCTTGATGACCTCGATTTCATTGCCGTCAGGCTCTTGGATATACTCCTCGATAAACTCTTCATCACGGTCACCGTAAAGCAACAGAATTCTAATGATGTTGCGCTCCAGCACTTCACGTCGATCCACTACCGCAGCCGCTGGTGCGTTAGGGACCTTTTGCATCGTCTGTGCTTCCTGCTCGCGACGATTCTTTTTTCTCACCTCGCTAATCTCTGCATTGCGCATTTGCGCCAGTGTTGAAAACAAGACATCTTCACCTATATCCAGAATTGCGGCGCTTTCCTGTACATAGATTTCGCGTGAGATCTCATCTGGAATCTTAGAAATACTTTGAACGATCTCGCGTATCATTCCTGCCTTCTTGATCGGGTCACCAGCAGCCTCATCCTTCAACAATCCAGATTTGAATCTGATAAAATCAACAGCGTTATCCTTCAAGAAGGTTCTTATCTCTGATTCTGTGTGGGATTTTGCAAAGCTGTCTGGATCTTCACCTTCTGGAAAAGTACAGACACGCACGTTCATTCCTGCTTCAAGAATCAAGTCGATACCACGTATGGCGGCTCTCAATCCAGCAGCATCGCCATCATATAGTACCGTAATATTCTTGGTAAGCCTGCTTATTAATCGTATTTGCTCTGTAGTAAGTGCTGTTCCAGAACTGGAGACCACGTTCTGTATACCTGCTTGATACAGTTGTATTACATCTGTGTAACCTTCTACCAGGTAACACAAATCTTCTTTGGCCATGGCTTGTTTTGCCTCATAGATGCCATAAAGCACCTTGGACTTGTCATAGATCTCACTTTGTGGTGAGTTGAGGTACTTTGCTGCCTTTTTGGAACTGTCCAGAATCCTACCGCCAAGACCTAAAACTCTACCAGACATGCTTCTTATGGGAAACATCACGCGTCCTTTAAAACGATCAAACTGCTTATCGTCCTTAACAATGGTTAGTCCTGTTTTTTCAAGAAAGTCAACTTTGTAGCCAGCCTTGATAGCGGCATCTGTAAAGGCGCTCCACTGTTCTGGAGAATACCCTAACTGAAAGTAATTGATCGTCTCGTCCGTAAAGCCGCGTTCCTTGAAGTAACTATAACCTATGGCGCGACCTTCATCAGTTTTGAGCTGTCCTGCAAACCATTCTGACGCAAACTTTGAGACCAGAAACATGGACTCCTTCTCATCCTGCATCTGTTTTTGCTCGTCGGTTTGCTCGGTTTCCTCTATTTCAATACCGTATTTGTTGGCAAGGTATTTAATGGCTTCTGGAAACGTGAAATGTTCATGCTCCATAATAAAAGTGACGGCATTGCCACCTTTACCACTGGAAAAATCTTTCCAGATTTGCTTCACTGGCGATACCATAAAACTAGGCGTACGCTCGTCAGAGAATGGACTCAGGCCTTTAAAATTAGATCCTGATTTTTTCAATTGCACAAAATCACCTATCACCTCTTCTACTCGAGCGGCGTCAAAAACGGCATCAACAGTGGTACGTGCAATCATGGGATTTTGGCATTGGGCAAGCGGTTTGAGATGCGCTGCCTGGAACCTTCAAAAATAGGAAAAATGATGGTGACGGGTTCGCTTTCGCGAAAGCGAACTCATAACAAAACCATTTGAAAAATAGCCTACCTAAATCTAAAACCGACGCTTACCTGTCGTTGATCAATAGGTGAATCTTTGAAGATGCTATTAAGACCATACTTGAAAAATATCTGGAGATCTCCGTACCCAGCATAGGCGCTCAATCCGTAGACAAAATCTTCGGTCTCAAAGTCGTTGTAAAGCCTATTAGTTACATCCCGACCTTCACGCTCGTATCTTATCATTTGGCTAGTGGTTCCATTGACACCTAGATAACCACCTATACCTACAACAAAACTATCCTCATAATCAATCCTGCTTATGTCATCTTTATAGATCTTGCGCTCGCCACGACCTATCTCTAAATGCAGAGGTGCAATAAGGGTGAACTGCTCAAACTTTGATTTATCTACATCAAAACCTATAGGCTGCAATGTAGTTACATCGTTATTAGTAACAAACTGGCGATTGCCATTAATGCGCAGGGTTTGCCATTGAAGAGCTAGACCGTAATTAAATCTCAATAAGTCATCGTTCTTTGACAGTTGGGTAGAAAATTCAAGGCCCAATTCCCAAATTCCAGAACCCCAAAAGCGATAGTCCTCACCTATCCCATTATCATCGCCTAGCGCCTGATTCCAGCCTATACCAAAAACCCCATGAACTTGAGTGCGTACTTCTCTTGTCGTACGGGTTGTATCGATCCTGTCCAAAAAGCTGAGTGGCGCCTCTTCTATAGTTTGTTTGTCATTATCCTGTGCCTGTGTAACAAGTCCGGCAGCGAGCATCGCAAAGCCAACTAAGAGTCTTTTTATCATGGTTGTTGTTTTTTATAAATATAAAGACAATCCCTGTAACCAATTGCTACAGGGATTGTCTAAAGGCTACTTCAAAAAAAACTACTGCAACCTTATTCCAAAGGCAACGTACTGACCGTCTACAGATCCAGATTTGAAAATATCATTCAATCCCAGTCTACCAAAAAGCACGAGGTCACCTTTACCAAAATATGCGTCAAGACCATATACAAAAGCATTGTTATCAAAGGCGTTCACATTGGTTTGCTTGATGTCTTCACCACCCAATTCATATTTGTATTTCAAACGTGAACTCAAATTAAACCCTGCATAACCACCGATACCAAATTTGAATTTATCATAATCAAGGTAGCGCACGCGACCATCTTCATACTCCTTGCGGTCTGTTCCACTAAATTCAAAATGAACTGGTACCACTAATTGATCCTGACGGAATTTTGCCTTATCAAAATCAAAGTTAAGTCGCTCTATTTGAGTGTTATTAGGATCTGAAATGGTAAAGGCTCGATTGCCATTCAGTTCTGTTCCTTGGGTTTGATATTCAATACCATATTTAAAACGCAGTGTCTGACTTTTATTAAGCGCAGTCACCCAATTGTAACCCAAAGAAAAATAATTATTGTTCCCATAGCTAAAGTCATCGATGCCTAGGTTCTCACCATCGATATAGTTATAGCCAAATCCTAGTGTGAATCCAGAGTTGGTGTACACATTCTTCTCTAGTTGCTTATTTCTCTTTTTGATAGAAATATTGACACCATCACTGAAGTCTGCAACGACTGCTGAACCTTCACCGTTGGAGAACTGTTTTACTTTGGCAAATTCGATTTGTGAATCGATCATCTCATTGTGTCTGGATATTTTTTCGGCATAGAACGCGGCTACAGTTTCCTTATCTTTTTGAGCCATCGCTTCAGTATAGTTTTTCCATTTGCCTACTCTTGAATTGATTTCTTCAATTTGTTCTGCAAGGGCCGTTCTCTGGTTGGACTCATAGAGTTGCTTTTCTTGTTCCAGCGCCTTGATTTCCTTATCAATCTTATTGCCCCAATCCTGCGCTGATTTATCGGTAACGGTGATGACTGTTTTACCATCTACATAAGTGGTGTCTCTTGTGGTTTGTGCCCAGCTGGCAAACGTTCCAGCAAGAATTAAAATGATAGTAATAAAGTGTAATTGCTTTTTCATGATAGTTAAATTTAAAGTGAGTAATTTCTGTCTGCTATACTTAAATAGCTGATTATTGTTGTTTTATGTTGTTTTGATTTACTGGTTTCTATCGATAAGCGCGACGGCTTCTCGTTTTAATCTGCCTAGACCATCGAGCAGCGTATTTTCCAATTTATTGCGGTTTTGAGCTTCTATGTCCCATTCGGTTTCTCTTAAGAGCTTTTGTGGATCTACTGAAGTATTGTTACTCGCTGCCACGCTGTTATTGATTTGCTTTTTAAGAGCTATTTTCTTCATCGCATTGTCCAGCAGCTGATCTACCTCATTTAATGACGAAGCCTCTTCTTGTTCAACGGTTTCCAGTGTATTAAAATCTGTCGTGGATGCGATAGCGTTTTGTTCTACAACTTTGTCCTTTGGTTCTATAGATGCAATGTCTGTCACCTTCATGTGTTGTATAGGTAACCTCTTGCTTTCTAATGGTACTCTTTTAGTTTTTACTTCATCTTTTACAGCCGTATCCTTATCGGTTATTACGACGGCATCTTGTGGTTGCTCTTTAATAGTAGGAACCGGCTCCATAGCTTCTGGCTCAAGATCCTTTTGCTGGGTAGATGCTTCTTCCATAACGACTTCACTTCCAGTTGGGTCTATGGTATCATTGAAGAATATCGCAGGTGCTGCCAGTAGTCCCAAAATCAGAATAGCGGCAATCCCACTTAACCAAAGCACGATAGGTTGCTTTTTCTTCTTATCGACGGTAGAAAGTCGCTCAGACAGTCGGTCCCATGAGTCAGCGCTGGGCTGTATCTCACGATCGTCAAATTTGTTTTTTATATCATTAAGCTTCATAGCGCTTCTTTTTGATCTCGTTAATTTCTTCCTGCAATAGCAATCTTGCCTTTCTAAATTGTGATTTGCTGGTGTTCTCACTTATGCCCAACATTGTGGCAATTTCATGATGTTTGAGGCCGTCAATCACATACATTACAAAAACACTTTTGTAACCATCTGGCAACTGGTCAATGCATTGCTGTATTTGATCCAGCGGCACATCCTCAGCTTCCTCTTCGGGTTCGTCTTCAAATTTTCCTTCATCAATCTCACTGCTCCATTTGAATGGATCCTTTTTACGCAAGAAATTCAAACATTCCCTAATCATGATGCGTCGCACCCAACCTTCAAAACTTCCCTCGTGATTAAAGGTCTCCAGTTTTGTAAACACCTTGAAAAAACCGTTAAGCATGATTTCTTCTGCGGTCTCGATGGGTGAAATGTACTGGCGACAAACGCTCAACATTTTACCGGCATGCTTGTCGTATAGCCTGCGTTGCGCCTTACGGTCACCTTGCGTGGCTTTCTCAATCAGCTTTTTCTCGTTGGTATAAAGTTGAATCACCTTCACTTTTTGGTTGCTTTCTATTTACATAGACACAACACTTTTTAAATGGTTGCCTGAAATTTTAAAAAAATCCTGAAATCTTTGGTGAGGTCAAAGTACATCAAAAAAAATGCTCCCTATTCAGAGAGCATTTGATTTGTGATGGTTGATGTTGAGGTGTTTCGCTTTCCTGTCTGCCGACAGGCAGGCGCGAAAGCGAACTTCTTATTTATTCTCGCCTTTATAACCAAAGCGTTTTAACTGCTTCTCGTCACTACGCCAGTTCTTGTTGACCTTGACGTACAATTCCAAGTGTACCTGCTTGCCAAAGAATTTTTCCAAATCCTTGCGGGCTTCAACACCTACACGCTTTATGGCGGTTCCCTTATGGCCTATGATGATGCCTTTCTGGGTCTCGCGCTCCACCATGATGACAGATCGTATGCGTATGATGGTCTCGTCCTCAAAGAATTCTTCAGTATCAATCTCTACGGAGTATGGGATTTCCTTTTTGTAATGGATAAGGATTTTCTCGCGTATGCTCTCGTTGACAAAAAACCGTTCTGGCTTGTCAGTCAAGGCATCCTTAGGATAATACGCTGGAGATTCTGGTAGCATTTCTATAATCCTATCCAGCAATTGCGGTACTCCAAAGTTTTCCAAGGCACTTATCGCAAAGATCTCTGCATTGGGAAGTCGTTCTTTCCAGTGTTTCATGGCTTCAGCGAGTTGGGTCTCGTCACCTTTGTCAATCTTGTTGATCAACACAATGATAGGAACCTCTGCAAAGGTGAGTCGCTTTTCAAAGTCCTCGTTCTTCAATTCCTTCTCGCCCAGCTCCACCATATATAGTATACAATCGGCATCCTCAAAGGCGTTCTTTACAAACTCCATCATGCTTTCCTGCAGTTTGTAGGCCGGCTTCATGATACCAGGCGTGTCACTTAAAACAATCTGGAAATCGTCACCATTGACAACACCCAAAATCCTGTGCCTGGTTGTTTGTGCCTTACTAGTGATGATGGATAGGCGCTCGCCTACCAGCGCATTCATCAATGTGCTTTTCCCTACATTGGGATTCCCAACGATATTTACAAATCCTGCCTTATGTTCCATGGGACAAAGATAACGGCATTTTTATAGATGCGTGCGTAATTAAATGAATCGTCGAACCTGTGCTACATCCTTTGATTTATGAAAAAGTTCTTAAAGATGTTTAAAGAAATAGCTTCAGCTTTGAACTAAAAGCGTTAAAAGCTGTTAAGCCTTATACTATCCAGAAATAAAGAAATTATTTTTGAGATTATGATGACATTCTTACAAGAAGCGGCAGCACAGACGCAGGAAGCCGCAACAAAAACCACTGAAATTAAAGATAGCGGCGAGTTGATCTGGGATCAACTGGCTGGATGGTATAACTCGTTTATTGCACACTTACCTAATATAGGTATCGCAATAATTGTATTGATCGTTGCCTATTTTATCTCTAAATATGTAGATCGAGGTATTCAAAAAGTGCTGCAAAACAAGGTGTCTCAAGCGAGTGTACGCAGACTTGCCGGTAAAGCGGTAGCTATCGTTGTAGTTCTGGGCGGTATTTTTATTGCCATGAGTGTTTTACAACTCAATGATGCAGTTCAAGGTATCATTGCAGGTGCTGGTATTTCTGGACTGGTAATAGGTCTCGCGCTGCAAGGATCCATGTCTAATGTTATTAGTGGTATCATCTTGTCATTCCGCAAGCAGGTGCGTGTGGGCGACTGGATAGAAACGACAGATTTTGCTGGTGAGGTCATGGAGATCCAGTTGGATAAATTTATTATTAAGCAGGCTGATAATAATATGGTGATCATTCCTAACAAAACGATCATTGATAATCCTTTAAAGAACTATTCTTTGACACCGCGCATGCGAGTGGTCGTGGGATGTGGTGTAGGCTATAAAATGGATTTAGAATTTTGTAAAAAACTAGCTATTGATGCTGTTAGCGAGAAATTCCCGCAGAAAGATGGTGAAGAAGTGGAGTTTTTCTATCAGGAATTTGGCGACAGCAGCATCAACTTTATCATTCGATTCTGGGTGGATGCTGTCAAGAATAAGCAAAATTTACAAGCGCAAAGTGATGCGATCCTGGCGATCAAGAAAGTATATGATGCTAACGATATCAACATACCGTTCCCTATCCGTACTTTGGAATTCAATAATAAATTACAAATGGATGGTACAGCGCCATCAAGTGAGAAATAGTTGGAACTAAAAATTAGATGCAAATCCCAAGGCTTTGAGTCTTGGGATTTTTTTGTGTTACGCTTTCGCGAAAGCGATACCACCACAGTCTATTTGCATATGACTGGCCTGATTTGAAAAGATTCACTTTGCAAAACGTTAGCAATCTTTAACAAAACTCTAATATCTAGAATATACTAGATCAAAATTATGAGGGTTTTGAGTAGAACCTAAAAACCCTAATTATGAATAACAAGTTAACCAAGGCTGTTGGTGCCCTAACCATGGCAGCCGTTTTAGTAAGTTGTGTATCAAAGAAAAAATACAACGAACTAGAAACCGATTACAACAACACTAGATCTGAATTGTTAAAGACAAGAGTCGAGAAGGAAGATCTGGAAGCCAAGTTTGCAGCGATTGAAACGCGAGTTGATCGCTACAACGAGAAGATTGCTTCCTTGCAGTCTGACAAGGAAGGCATGCTGGTCACTTCAAACAATGGTGAGTTTGCTGTTTCTGAAAAGAACAAACAAGCCATGAGACGTACACTTCAAAATGTGCCTCAAGAACAGCTGGCTACAGCAACCACTCTTAAGGATAGTCTCAATCTGGCCATAAGCTACAAGATGTCACAGCGTTTGCAAGGCGAGAATGCCGGTAAACGAGTGGATATGAAAATTGAGAATACTGTGGTGATGATTCAAATAGCTGATGATTTGCTATTTGGCGACAGTAGTTATCGCGTGGGCAGCAAAGCAGACGATATCCTATCAAAGATTGCTGCAGTGGTAAATTCTGAGCCATCGCTTGAAGTTCTCGTAGAAGGTCATACAGACAGTCGTACGGTAAAAGAAGGAAGCTATATTAAAGACAACTGGGATTTGAGTACAGAACGTGCTGCTGCCATTGCGCGCAGATTGAATTCCAAATTTAGCGTACCACAAGAGCAGCTAATCGTTGCAGGTAGAGCAAGCTATGATCCAATCGCTGCCAATGATTCTAGAGAAAACATGGCCAAAAATAGACGTACGCAGATCGTCATCATGCCTAATCTAGATAAATTCTTTGCGATGCTGGATAGTGATTTAGCCGTTTTGGACGAATCTGAGAAGTAAAAAGATCCTTTTTTGATAACAAAACCGCCTGGACAATAGTTAAGGCGGTTTTTTATTTACCTGAATATTAGGATATTATATGGAAAGAATATACGTGATTGTTAAATATTAGCTAATCAATTGATAAACATACGTTAGACGTAGTTTCTAATGGTGTTTCCCACAATATATTTACACCTCAATTAAATCAACAATTATGAAATTTACACAAGTATTAAGCGTAGCAATTCTAGCAGGTACACTAACCATGGTGTCTTGTAAAGATGCTGAAAAAGAACAAATGGAAGCTGAAAAAATGGAAATGGAACAGCGTGCTGCTGACTCTCTTAAAATGGTAGAAGAGCAAATGGCAGAACGTGAAGCTATGGCTGTTGAAGTAGGTGGTGCAAAAATGTATGCAGACCAAACTATCGTAGAAAATGCCTCTAAAGCAGATAATTTGACTACTCTAGTTGCAGCGGTACAAGCAGCAGGTCTAGTAGAAACTTTAAACAGTGATGGACCATTTACCGTATTTGCTCCAACCAATGCAGCTTTTGACGCATTGCCACAAGGAACTGTAGCTACATTGCTAAAGCCAGAAAACAAAGAACAATTATCAGGAATCTTAACTTACCATGTAGTAAGTGGAAATGTTGATGCTGCTAGTTTGATGAACATGATCGAACAAAATGGTGGTACTGCAACTTTAGATACTGTTAACGGTGGACAACTAACTGCAAGTGTTGTAGACGGTAAAGTTGTTATTACTGATGCAAAAGGTGGAAAATCTACTGTAATCATTGCTGATGTTAAACAATCTAACGGTGTTGTACACGCAGTTGATACTGTTTTGATGCCTGCATAATCTTTTAGATTATAACTTTTAAGGAAAGCCTGAAACTTACGTTTCAGGCTTTTTTTATGCGTTAATTTTTAGAGTAAGTAAGCACTTAGGCTTCTTTATCAAAAGCCTGAGAATTGGCTTAATTATGATTGGCAAAGACATTCTGAGTTAGATAGAGGTGCATTCCAATTAAATAACTAATCGATATACTAAAAGCGGTATTTGAGTAGTTACCAAACAGTGATGCGAATTTGCATTATAGACTCTCTGATGGGCCGCAGACAAACTTCTGTAATACTTTTACTTGTTAAGGTTTGGTACGCTTATGAGCTTTTGTAGGATTACATCTAGATCTCTTATTAATGACTTGACTTTAAGGTTCTAGAAAGCCGTGTACTCTATTATATAGAGTTGTACATCTGTTTTAAGCAGTTTGGACAACGACAATGGTATTGAAATCTGCCTCAAATAAATCCAAGGGTTACAGTTTAAATAACGCTGCAAGCAACGCTCCTAAAACTCAGACAAGAAAAAAGAGTCGCTATTAGGCGACTCTTTTTTATAGTGATTATGGTTCTTGAGTTTTACATGGATATGATGATAAACTCAGATCTTCTATTATCCTGATGTTGTTCTTCAGTACATTCCACACCATCAGAACATTTGTTGACTAACTGACTTTCACCATAACCTTTTGAAGTCAATCTAGCCTCGTCAATTCCCTTAGAGATTAGGTAGTTTCTCGTACTTGCCGCACGTCTATCTGATAACCTCTCGTTATAGGATTTGGTTCCTCTACTATCAGTGTGCGAACGAATATCAATGGTCATCGTTGGGTTATCTTCCAGAACCGACAGTACTTTTTGCAGTTCTAATTCAGCATCCTCACGTATAAAGGACATATCAAAGTCAAAGTAAATTGGGTTCAAATTGAGAAGCTTAGCTAAATCATCTCCAACTCTACCTTTATAGGATTCTGGATCAAGTGCCAGGTCTACCTCAATAACACCAGTAGTTGTAGGTGTATTTACAAGTTCCTCTGCTGTATTGAATTCTCTCTTTTCTGCTCTAATGAAGAAGGTCTTATCACATTCTAATTTTAAAGCGTACTTTCCATTTCTATCTGACCGTCTGGTAACTACAATGTTGTTGTTGATATCCACCACAGAGATCATGGCGTCCTCTAGAGCTTCTTTGGTAATCGCATTAGTTACAGTACCTGTAATGATTTGCTCACAAGTTTCTCTCAGGTCTTCAATCTGTACAAATCTATAGATGTCATCATTCTCGCCTTGGCTCACCCTATTAGAACTAAAGTAACCCGTATTGACACTTTCATCAACGATGAAAGCAAAGTCATCATCTGGACTATTGGCAGGCTCACCTATATTGACTGGATTACTAAGCGATCCATCCTTATTGATGGTAGAGACAAAAATGTCAAGCCCACCTAAACCCTGCAGCCCATTACTGGCAAAATACAGATTGCCGCTACGGCTGATATAGGGATAGCTTTCACGGCCTTCTGTATTAACAATGCTTACGTTTTCTAGATCACTGTAAGAGCCGTCATCCTCAATAGTGACTCTCCATATGTCAGTTTCCTTGAAGGTACTTTCAGTTCCCATAGTTCCAGGCATATCGCTTGAAAAGTATAGTGTCTTCCCATCAGGCGTTAGCGCTGGATGTGAAGTACTGAATCCGCCTTCAGCAAATTCGACGGCTTGCGGCTCACTCCATTTACCGTTCTTTCTTTCAGATTTGAAGATCTGTAGTCTGCTGACTCGCTCATCATCCTTTCCTAACGTACCATCCTCATAATTGTTACGAGTAAAATAGACGGTATTCAAATCCTTAGAAAATGTAGGTGTACTCTCATGAAAAATGGAGTTGATTCTAGAATCAAACTTCTGTACATTACTCATGTTCCCTTGCTGATCACGATCTGCCACGTATAAATCCAAGAATGGTTTCTCATTCCAGGAATGACGTCTCTTGTAGAAAACACCAGTATCTCTTGCGCTAGCAAAAGCCACTTGAGCTGGACCGTAATAAGCCGTTCCAAAATCCTGATAATTTGTATTTATGGAAACTGGCTCTACCTCAAATCTTCCCTTTTGGAAATCAACAATCGTTAGGTAATTGGGCGCATTTTCTAAAGATTGTAATCTACTATCCTTCTCGCCTTTGACCGCAAAAGTTTTTAGCAACCGGTCTGCTTTAGCATACTGGCGGTCACTTTTCAACGTTTGGGCGTATCTAAAATAGTATTCTGAAGGAATGGTATCATTATCCAACTTGAAGAGTTGATTGTACCACTTCAACGCATTTTGATAATCGTTGTTAAAGTAATACGTGTCTCCAAGTTTTGAGAAGATCTCAACACTCTTGAATCCTTTATTGGCAATCTTTTCAAAGATTTCCCTTGAATCGATAAAGGCGTATTTGTCGTACTCTCTTTCTGCCTTTGGTAATGTTTTGTTGGGGTTTGTTTGCGCTTTCGCGAAAGCGAACACAAATACCAGCAACATTGCAATACCATATCTTCTCATGTTGTTTGTCATAACTAGGTCTTAGAAGAATCTAGGCGTCAACATGCGGTTGTAGGAATTAAAGAGTTCAAATCGAACAAACACCTCAAAACTACCATCGTCAAATTGTGTGTTACCAAGCTCTGTAGTCTCACGGTCATAGGCAAAACCAAGGCTTACCTGATCACTTACCTGATATCCTATCAAACCACTAACTGCAGCGTCCAATCTATACGCAGCGCCTAAGGTCAACTTCTCACTGATCAAGAAATTAGCCGTAAGATCGACTTGTAAAGGTGCACCAGCAACAGCTTTTATCATGGTACTAGGTTTGAATTTCAACGTAGGGTTGATATCAAATACATAACCACCAGTCAAGTAATAGTGAATACGCTCTGCTGCTACAAATGATGAATTGTTATTGGTATTGTTAGAAGCTTCAAAATGCTCGTTACGCAATAAGTTAGGCGCACTCAAACCGGCATAAAATTTATCTGTATGATAATAGATACCTGTACCAATGTTAGGCGTCAAACGATTGTCAATATTGTTTTCAAAAGCAGGATCAATAGTTTCAGGAGGTAAATTCAACTTATTGAAATCGACGTCCAGCACGTGAGCACCCAACTTTAAACCAAAACTCAATCGCCCTTCCACACTGGTCTGTATGGTATAACTAATGTCACCATTAAAATAGGTTTCACTAGATGGACCCAGCTTGTCATTAACAATTGAGAGACCTAGTCCCAATCTACCAAGACCTACTGGACTGTGTAAACTTATGCTTTGGGTTTCTGGTGCTCCATCAAGTCCAACCCACTGACTGCGGTGTAATGCAATCGCACTCAACATACCGCGATTCCCAGCATAAGCTGGGTTAATCGCGATGGTGTTGTACATATATTGAGTGTATTGAGCATCTTGCTGTCCAAAGGCACTATAACCTATTAAAAGAAGAAATATGCTAACTAAAAATTTCATCATTCCGTTTTTGTTGTTATTAATTCTCATAATTTCTATCTCTGTATATAGATGTATCCAGCCTTAGATTGTCCATTGCCATCAAGGTCTATGTAGTTAAATACATAGTAGTAAGTACCTACTGGTAACTCTTCACCTTGCTCAATGGTTATCCTACCTTCAGATATTCCTCTAAAGACATTTCCATCTTGACCATAATTATCTGTGTTATACACTTCAACTCCCCAACGATTGAATATCGCTAAGTTGTTTTCTGGATAACATTCAATTTGATCAATTACTAAGAAATCATTGATGTTATTACCATCTGGTGAGATACCATTGTAAACCTCTGGCTCTTCACATAATGGTTCCACCACTTCTTCATCAAACTCGAGGTAATCGAAGATTCCGTCGCCATCGGTATCTCTGGTGTTACCAGTGTTCGGGTTTTGATCTCCATCAGGATCTGGACCTTCATCAATAGTTGGGAATGGGTCACCATCATCATTATCATCAAGATAATCTGGGATACCATCAGAATCTGTATCCTGATCTGTTGGATCATTATCACCATCATAATCTTCATAGATAGTGTCCACTGTATCACCATCATCATCCACGTCTCTGTAATCGACATCTTCAGTTCCATCAAGATCTGGAAGTACGCTAGGATCTCCATCGACTTCTAGTCCATCTGGATCTCCAAAGCCATTCAAGTCACCATCGTAATTGTCATCCAATCCATCGATATCAACATCTGCTCCGAGAGGTAATACATCTGCAATACCATTGTGGTCAAAGTCATGTCCTTCTAAACGATCTGGCACATTATCATTATCTGAATCTGTATCGATATAATCAGGACTACCGTCACCATCAAAATCAAACTCCTCGATTGGTGATCCATTGGTATCATACGCATCGTCCACTCCATTGCGATCTACATCATTCCCGGTAGGTGCGATGTAGCCAAAGGTTTCTTGAGACTCTACATTATCTGTGATACCATCGTTATCTGCATCTTGATCTAGATAGTCTGGGATTGCATCTAGATCTGTATCTCTAGGAGCTTGAGAAACACCATTTCCATCAATACCGCCATCTTCAGCAGCATCAGGAATACCGTTTTCTCCTTCAGGTCCATCAACCATACCGTCATTATCAGCATCAAGCGCAGAGTTACCTGTTTCATTCACATCATAGACACCGTCGTTGTCGCTATCTAAATCTAAATGATTAGGAATGCCATCACCATCAGTATCAAATTCTGGATTGACTACTCCATCATCATTTCCTACTAGTGGATCGTTGTCATCATCGTCGAGGTATGCAGGCACACCGTCATCGTCGTTATCAATATCTGGATTAGAACCAACTTCTACGATATCTGGGATACCATCATTATCATCATCTAAATCAAATAACGCAGTATCATCAATAGGATCTAGATAGTTAGGTGTACCGTCTCCATCTGTATCATCATTAGTAGGGTCGCCATCATTATTGACGTCTTCACCATTATTTGGGTCATTATTAGGCCCACCAGGCTCAAAAGTTAGCAATCCATCTTCATCATCATCTTGATCTCTAAAATCAGGATTGTCATTCAGACCGTCACGGTTAGGTAGATCGAAGGCATCATCCATAACTAAGACACCATTTGGATCGTCAAGATCACCAATTGAACCATCAAAAGCATCGTCTAAACCATCGTTATCAGCGTCAGTTCCAGAAGGTGATAGATCAGGTATACCATCTGCATTGAAGTCAGTACCTTCAATAGCATCAGGAACATTATCACCATCAGAATCCAAATCTAGATAATCAGGTAACGCATCTTGGTTGGTATAGTTGAAGTCAACTTCTGTATTCACCGGATCGATTGGTGTTCCCAAAGTATCATAAGCGTCATCGACACCGTTACCATCAGAGTCAACGCCACTAGGTGGGACATAACCACTTGATGATTGCGACTCTATGTTGTCAGTAATACCGTCACCATCAGAATCTTGATCCTTATAGTTTGGTATGTCATCAGCATCTAAATCAGACTCAAGAGGATCGCCACTAACACCAGCTCCATCAACACCACCGTCTTCGGCAGCATCAGGAATACCGTTATCACCAGCTGGTCCATCTACCATACCATCATTATCAGCATCTAGATCACCATTACCGTTTTCAACAACATCGTAAATTCCATCGTTGTCAACATCCAGGTCTAAATGATTAGGGACTCCATCGCCATCTAAATCAGTAGTTGGATTTACCAATCCATCTTCATTTCCAACAAAGAAATCATTATCATCATCATCTAGGTATGAAGGAACACCATCATTGTCGTTGTCAATATCTGGGTCTTGGCCGTCCAATTCGACAATATCTGTGATACCGTCGTCGTCGTCATCTAAGTCAATAGGATCTGGTATTCCATCTCCATCAGAATCAAAATAGACAATAGTTGGATCGTCAGGATCGCCATCACCGTTTTGATCAATATCAGCTGGATTATTTGGATCATCAGAAATATCGTTCACAACATCTCCATCTGGATTTGTAGCTGTTCCTAATATGGAGTTGATAGCTCTCTTGTTTCTAACGTCAGCCTCTGTAATAGTGTGACTCGCCACCGCTGTCACTGATTCACCAGGTGCTATAGATGCAAAGCTGGAAGGAATCAATGTTCCTGGATCGGCATTGTCATCAGTTAATACAAGATTACTCAACGTTTGATCACCAGTGTTTGTCACCGTTATACTGAAAGTAAGTACATCACCAACCTGTGTGAATGTTGTTTGATCTGCTGCTTTCAAAATACTGAAGCTGCCATTATTATTTGGAAGGTCCGTATCCGTTGGATCATCTGGGTCGCCGTCGCCGTCAGGATCCTCATCCGTCGGGTTGTTAGGGTCATCAGAGGTATCCGTCACATCGTCCCCATCAGGATTCGTTCCCGTGGCAAGTGCCTGGTTGGTTACCGTTCCCGCATCAATGTCGGACTGCTGGATCGTGTAGCTTCCGCTAAAGGTCGTCGTGTCCACCGCTCCAGGTGCAAGGCTCGCGATCGGTCCGCCGGTCAATGTACCGTTGGCACCATCAAGTAGTGGATCCGTGATCGTGATGTCCGTCAACGTAGTCGCTCCGGTGTTCGTTACAGTGAAGCTGTAGCTGATCGTCTCGCCCAACTGTGCGAAGCCGTCACCGTTCTCATCGTTGAACGTGCTCTCCTTAAGCAGCGATATGTCACTGTCATCTGGAAGGTCCGTATCCGTTGGATCGTCTGGGTCACCGTCGCCGTCAGGATCTTCATCCGTCGGGTTGTTAGGGTCATCAGAGGTATCCGTCACGTCGTCCCCATCAGGATTCGTTCCCGTGGCAAGTGCCTGGTTGGTTACCGTTCCGGCATCAATGTCGGACTGCTGGATCGTGTAGCTTCCGCTAAAGGTCGTCGTGTCTACCGCTCCAGGTGCAAGGCTAGCGATCGGTCCGCCGGTCAATGTACCGTTGGCACCATCAAGTAGTGGATCCGTGATCGTGATATCCGTCAACGTAGTCGCTCCGGTGTTCGTTACAGTGAAGCTGTAGCTGATCGTCTCGCCCAACTGTGCGAAGCCGTCACCGTTCTCATCGTTGAACGTGCTCTCCTTAAGCAGCGATATGTCACTGTCATCTGGAAGGTCCGTATCCGTTGGATCATCTGGATCGCCGTCGCCGTCTGGATCCTCATCCGTCGGGTTGTTAGGGTCATCAGAGGTATCCGTCACATCGTCACCATCAGGATTCGTTCCCGTGGCAAGTGCCTGGTTGGTTACCGTTCCCGCATCAATGTCGGACTGCTGGATCGTGTAGCTTCCGCTAAAGGTCGTCGTGTCCACCGCTCCAGGTGCAAGGCTCGCGATAGGGCCGCCAGTAAGGCTGCCGTTAGGCGCCACTAGTAGTGGATCCGTGATCGTGATATCCGTCAACGTAGTCGCTCCGGTGTTCGTTACAGTGAAGCTGTAGCTGATCGTCTCGCCCAACTGTGCGAAGCCGTCACCGTTCTCATCGTTGAACGTGCTCTCCTTAAGCAGCGATATGTCACTGTCATCTGGAAGGTCCGTATCCGTTGGATCATCTGGATCGCCGTCGCCGTCTGGATCCTCATCCGTCGGGTTGTTAGGGTCATCAGAGGTATCCGTCACATCGTCACCATCAGGATTCGTTCCCGTGGCAAGTGCCTGGTTGGTTACCGTTCCCGCATCAATGTCGGACTGCTGGATCGTGTAGCTTCCGCTAAAGGTCGTCGTGTCCACCGCTCCAGGTGCAAGGCTCGCGATAGGGCCGCCAGTAAGGCTGCCGTTAGGCGCCACCAGTAGTGGATCCGTGATCGTGATATCCGTCAACGTAGTCGCTCCGGTGTTCGTTACAGTGAAGCTGTAGCTGATCGTCTCGCCCAACTGTGCGAAGCCGTCACCGTTCTCATCGTTGAACGTGCTCTCCTTAAGCAGCGATATGTCACTGTCATCTGGAAGGTCCGTATCCGTTGGATCATCTGGATCGCCGTCGCCGTCTGGATCCTCATCCGTCGGGTTGTTAGGGTCATCAGAGGTATCCGTCACATCGTCACCATCAGGATTCGTTCCCGTGGCAAGTGCCTGGTTCGATACCGTTCCGGCATCAATGTCGGACTGCTGGATCGTGTAGCTTCCGCTAAAGGTCGTCGTGTCCACCGCTCCTGGTGCAAGGCTAGCGATCGGTCCGCCGGTAAGGCTGCCGTTAGGCGCCACTAGTAGTGGATCCGTGATCGTGATATCCGTCAACGTAGTCGCTCCGGTGTTCGTTACAGTGAAGCTGTAGCTGATCGTCTCGCCCAACTGTGCGAAGCCGTCACCGTTCTCATCGTTGAACGTGCTCTCCTTAAGCAGCGATATGTCACTGTCATCTGGAAGGTCCGTATCCGTTGGATCATCTGGATCGCCGTCACCGTCCGGATCCTCATCCGTCGGGTTGTTAGGGTCATCAGAGGTATCCGTCACATCGTCACCATCAGGATTCGTTCCCGTGGCAAGTGCCTGGTTCGATACCGTTCCGGCATCAATGTCGGACTGCTGGATCGTGTAGCTTCCGCTAAAGGTCGTCGTGTCCACCGCTCCTGGTGCAAGGCTAGCGATCGGTCCGCCGGTAAGGCTGCCGTTAGGCGCCACTAGTAGTGGATCCGTGATCGTGATATCCGTCAACGTAGTCGCTCCGGTGTTCGTTACAGTGAAGCTGTAGCTGATCGTCTCGCCCAACTGTGCGAAGCCGTCACCGTTCTCATCGTTGAACGTGCTCTCCTTAAGCAGCGATATGTCACTGTCATCTGGAAGGTCCGTATCCGTTGGATCATCTGGATCGCCGTCGCCGTCTGGATCCTCATCCGTCGGGTTGTTAGGGTCATCAGAGGTATCCGTCACATCGTCACCATCAGGATTCGTTCCCGTGGCAAGTGCCTGGTTGGTTACCGTTCCCGCATCAATGTCGGACTGCTGGATCGTGTAGCTTCCGCTAAAGGTCGTCGTGTCCACCGCTCCAGGTGCAAGGCTCGCGATAGGGCCGCCAGTAAGGCTGCCGTTAGGCGCCACTAGTAGTGGATCCGTGATCGTGATATCCGTCAACGTAGTCGCTCCGGTGTTCGTTACAGTGAAGCTGTAGCTGATCGTCTCGCCCAACTGTGCGAAGCCGTCACCGTTCTCATCGTTGAACGTGCTCTCCTTAAGCAGCGATATGTCACTGTCATCTGGAAGGTCCGTATCCGTTGGATCATCTGGATCGCCGTCGCCGTCTGGATCCTCATCCGTCGGGTTGTTAGGGTCATCAGAGGTATCCGTCACATCGTCACCATCAGGATTCGTTCCCGTGGCAAGTGCCTGGTTGGTTACCGTTCCCGCATCAATGTCGGACTGCTGGATCGTGTAGCTTCCGCTAAAGGTCGTCGTGTCCACCGCTCCAGGTGCAAGGCTCGCGATAGGGCCGCCAGTAAGGCTGCCGTTAGGCGCCACTAGTAGTGGATCCGTGATCGTGATATCCGTCAACGTAGTCGCTCCGGTGTTCGTTACAGTGAAGCTGTAGCTGATCGTCTCGCCCAACTGTGCGAAGCCGTCACCGTTCTCATCGTTGAACGTGCTCTCCTTAAGCAGCGATATGTCACTGTCATCTGGAAGGTCCGTATCCGTTGGTCATCTGGGTCGCCGTCGCCGTCCGGATCCTCATCCGTCGGGTTGTTAGGGTCATCAGAGGTATCCGTCACATCGTCCCCATCAGGATTCGTTCCCGTGGCAAGTGCCTGGTTGGTTACCGTTCCCGCATCAATGTCGGACTGCTGGATCGTGTAGCTTCCGCTAAAGGTCGTCGTGTCCACCGCTCCAGGTGCAAGGCTCGCGATAGGGCCGCCAGTAAGGCTGCCGTTAGGCGCCACCAGTAGTGGATCCGTGATCGTGATATCCGTCAACGTAGTCGCTCCGGTGTTCGTTACAGTGAAGCTGTAGCTGATCGTCTCGCCCAACTGTGCGAAGCCGTCACCGTTCTCATCGTTGAACGTGCTCTCCTTAAGCAGCAATATGTCACTGTCATCCGGAAGGTCCGTATCCGTTGGATCATTCTCCAGGTTGCTGTTGTCATCCGAAAGGTCGCTGACATCATCTCCATCAGGTGTCGTTCCCGTAGCCGTAGCCTGGTTCGATACGCTCTGCGCATCGATGTCGGACTGCTGGATCGTGTAGCTTCCGCTAAAGGTCGTCGTGTCCGTTGCTCCTGGTGCCAGTGTAGCGATGGGACCGCCAGTCAACGTACCGTTGGCACCATCAAGTAGTGGATCCGTTACCGTTACATTCGTTAGGGTCGTAGCACCACTGTTCGTCACCTCAAAGCTGTAGCTGATCGTCTCGCCCAACTGAGCAAAGCCATCGCCGTTCTCATCGTTGAACACAGAGGTCTTGATGATCGATATCTCGCTGTCCTCAGGAAGATTCGTATCCGTTGGATCATTCTCTAGGTTGCTGTTGTCATCCGAAAGGTCGCTGACATCATCTCCATCAGGTGTCGTTCCCGTAGCCGTAGCCTGGTTCGATACGCTCTGAGCATCGATGTCCGACTGCTGGATCGTGTAGCTTCCACTAAAGGTCGCCGTGTCTACCGCTCCTGGTGCAAGGCTCGCGATAGGACCGCCGGTAAGGCTGCCGCTTGGCGCCACCAATAGTGGATCCGTTACCGTCACATTCGTTAGGGTCGTAGCTCCACTGTTCGTTACCTCAAAGCTGTAGCTGATCGTCTCGCCCAACTGAGCAAAGCCGTCACCGTTCTCATCGTTGAACACAGAGGTCTTGATGATCGATATCTCGCTGTCCTCAGGAAGATTCGTATCCGTTGGATCATCCTCCAGGTTGCTGTTGTCATCCGATAGGTCGCTCACATCATCTCCGTCAGGTGTCGTTCCCGTAGCCGTAGCCTGATTCGATACGCTCTGAGCATCGATGTCCGACTGCTGGATCGTGTAGCTTCCACTAAAGGTCGTCGTGTCTACCGCTCCTGGTGCAAGGCTCGCGATCGGTCCGCCGGTAAGGCTGCCGCTTGGCGCCACCAATAATGGATCCGTTACCGTCACATTCGTTAGGGTCGTAGCTCCACTGTTCGTTACCTCGAAGCTGTAGCTGATCGTCTCGCCCAACTGAGCAAAACCATCGCCATTCTCATCGTTGAACACAGAGGTCTTGATGATCGATATCTCGCTGTCCTCAGGAAGATTCGTATCCGTTGGATCATTCTCCAGGTTGCTGTTGTCATCCGAAAGGTCGCTCACATCATCTCCGTCAGGTGTCGTTCCCGTAGCCGTAGCCTGGTTCGATACGCTCTGCGCATCGATGTCGGACTGCTGGATCGTGTAGCTTCCGCTAAAGGTCGTCGTGTCCGTTGCTCCTGGTGCCAGTGTAGCGATGGGACCGCCAGTCAACGTACCGTTGGCACCATCAAGTAGTGGATCCGTTACCGTTACATTCGTTAGGGTCGTAGCACCACTGTTCGTCACCTCAAAGCTGTAGCTGATCGTCTCGCCCAACTGAGCAAAGCCATCGCCGTTCTCATCGTTGAACACAGACGTCTTGATGATCGATATCTCGCTGTCCTCGGGAAGGTCCGTATCCGTTGGATCATTCTCAATTGGGCTATTATCATCAGAAGTATCCGTGACATTATTATTATCAGGATCTTGTCCAGTAACAATTGCTTGATTCGTGACTTGCAAATTATCAATATCTGACTGCTGGATCGTGTAGCTTCCGCTGAAGGTCGTCGTGTCTATCGCTCCAGGTACAAGGCTCGTAATAGGACCGCCAGTCAATGTACCGTTTATTCCTTGTAATAATGGGTCAGATAAAACAATGTTAGTAATTGTCCTATTACCTGCATTTCTTATAGTAAATGAATAACTGACAGTTTCACCAACCTGAGCGGACCCATCTCCATTCTCATCATTAAAGGTTCCTCTCTTAATAAGGTTAATCGCATCGACCGCATCGTAAGATGTTATAGTCGGATCGTTTTCGAAATTACTATTATCATCTGATAGATCCGTGACATTTGAATTATCGGGATCTTGTGCTTCGACGGTCGCTTGATTGCTGACCTGTGATGCGTTTACGTCAGTTAAGGATAAAGTATAAGTTCCTACAAACGTATTCGAATCACTTTCGCCAGGTACAAGGCTCGCAATAGGGCCACCCGTAAGACTGCCATTTGGTGTAACCAATAACGGGTCTGCAATAATAACGTTCGTTAACGTAACATTTCCGGTATTTGTTACTACAAAAGAATAACTTATAGTTTCGCCAACCTGCGCCACTCCATCATTGTTCTCATCGTTGAAAACCCCTATTTTAATCAAAGATATTCTACCATTTTTAAGAAGGTCCGTATCCGTTGGATCATTCTCCAGGTTGCTGTTGTCATCCGATAGGTCGCTGACATCATCTCCGTCAGGTGTCGTTCCCGTAGCCGTAGCCTGGTTCGATACGCTCTGAGCATCGATGTCCGACTGCTGGATCGTGTAGCTTCCACTAAAGGTCGCCGTGTCTACCGCTCCTGGTGCAAGGCTCGCGATAGGACCGCCGGTAAGGCTGCCGCTTGGCGCCACCAATAGTGGATCCGTTACCGTCACATTCGTTAGGGTCGTAGCTCCACTGTTCGTTACCTCAAAGCTGTAGCTGATCGTCTCGCCCAACTGAGCAAAGCCGTCACCGTTCTCATCGTTGAACACAGAGGTCTTGATGATCGATATCTCGCTGTCCTCAGGAAGATTCGTATCCGTTGGATCATCCTCCAGGTTGCTGTTGTCATCCGATAGGTCGCTCACATCATCTCCGTCAGGTGTCGTTCCCGTAGCCGTAGCCTGATTCGATACGCTCTGAGCATCGATGTCCGACTGCTGGATCGTGTAGCTTCCGCTAAAGGTCGTCGTGTCTATCGCTCCTGGTGCCAGTGTAGCGATCGGGCCGCCGGTAAGGCTGCCGCTTGGCGCCACCAATAGTGGATCCGTTACCGTTACATTCGTTAGGGTCGTAGCTCCACTGTTCGTTACCTCGAAGCTGTAGCTGATCGTCTCGCCCAACTGAGCAAAGCCGTCACCATTCTCATCGTTGAACACAGAGGTCTTGATGATCGATATCTCGCTGTCCTCAGGAAGATTCGTATCCGTTGGATCATCCTCCAGGTTGCTGTTGTCATCCGATAGGTCGCTCACATCATCTCCGTCAGGTGTCGTTCCCGTAGCCGTAGCCTGGTTCGATACGCTCTGCGCATCGATGTCGGACTGCTGGATCGTGTAGCTTCCGCTAAAGGTCGTGTCCGTTGCTCCTGGTGCCAGTGTAGCGATGGGACCGCCAGTCAACGTACCGTTGGCACCATCAAGTAGTGGATCCGTTACCGTTACATTCGTTAGGGTCGTAGCTCCACTGTTCGTCACCTCAAAGCTGTAGCTGATCGTCTCGCCCAACTGAGCAAAGCCATCGCCGTTCTCATCGTTGAACACAGAGGTCTTGATGATCGATATCTCGCTGTCCTCAGGAAGATTCGTATCCGTTGGATCATTCTCTAGGTTGCTGTTGTCATCCGAAAGGTCGCTGACATCATCTCCATCAGGTGTCGTTCCGTAGCCGTAGCCTGGTTCGATACGCTCTGAGCATCTATGTCCGACTGCTGGATCGTGTAGCTTCCGCTAAAGGTCGCCGTGTCTACCGCTCCTGGTGCCAGTGTAGCGATGGGACCGCCAGTCAACGTACCGTTGGCACCATCAAGTAGTGGATCCGTTACCGTCACATTCGTAAAGGGTCGTAGCTCCACTGTTCGTCACCTCAAAGCTGTAGCTGATCGTCTCGCCCAACTGAGCAAAGCCATCGCCGTTCTCATCGTTGAACACCGACGTCTTGATGATCGATATCTCGCTGTCCTCGGGAAGGTCCGTACCCGTTGGATCATTCTCCAGGTTGCTGTTGTCATCCGATAGGTCGCTGACATCATCTCCGTCAGGTGTCGTTCCCGTAGCCGTAGCCTGGTTCGATACGCTCTGAGCATCGATGTCGGACTGCTGGATCGTGTAGCTTCCGCTAAAGGTCGCCGTGTCTACCGCTCCTGGTGCAAGGCTCGCGAATCGGTCCGCCGGTAAGGCTGCCGCTTGGCGCCACCAATAATGGATCCGTTACCGTCACATTCGTTAGGGTCGTAGCTCCACTGTTCGTTACCTCGAAGCTGTAGCTGATCGTCTCGCCCAACTGAGCAAAAACCATCGCCATTCTCATCGTTGAACACAGAGGTCTTGATGATCGATATCTCGCTGTCCTCAGGAAGATTCGTATCCGTTGGATCATTCTCCAGGTTGCTGTTGTCATCCGAAAGGTCGCTCACATCATCTCCGTCAGGTGTCGTTCCCGTAGCCGTAGCCTGGTTCGATACGCTCTGCGCATCGATGTCGGACTGCTGGATCGTGTAGCTTCCGCTAAAGGTCGTCGTGTCCGTTGCTCCTGGTGCCAGTGTAGCGATGGGACCGCCAGTCAACGTACCGTTGGCACCATCAAGTAGTGGATCCGTTACCGTTACATTCGTTAGGGTCGTAGCACCACTGTTCGTCACCTCAAAGCTGTAGCTGATCGTCTCGCCAACTGAGCAAAGCCATCGCCGTTCTCATCGTTGAACACAGAGGTCTTGATGATCGATATCTCGCTATCCTCAGGAAGATTCGTATCCGTTGGATCATTCTCCAGATTGCTGTTGTCAATCCGATAGGTCGCTCACATCATCTCCGTCAGGTGTCGTTCCCGTAGCCGTAGCCTGGTTCGATACGCTCTGCGCATCGATGTCCGACTGCTGGATCGTGTAGCTTCCACTAAAGGTCGCCGTGTCCACCGATCCAGGTGCCAGTGTAGCGATCGGGCCGCCGGTAAGGCTGCCGCTTGGCGCCACCAATAGTGGATCCGTTACGTCACATTCGTAAGGGTCGTAGCTCCACTGTTCGTTACCTCAAAGCTGTAGCTGATCGTCTCGCCCAATTGGAGCAAAGCCATCACCATTCTCATCGTTGAACACAGAGGTCTTGATGATAGATATCTCGCTGTCCTCAGGAAGATTCGTATCCGTTGGATCATTCTCTAGGTTGCTGTTGTCATCCGATAGTCGCTAGACATCATCTCCGTCGGTGTCGTTCCCGTAGCCGTAGCCTGGTTCGATACGCTCTGAGCATCGATGTCCGACTGCTGGATCGTGTAGCTTCCGCTAAAGGTCGTCGTGTCCGTTGCTCCTGTGCCAGTGTAGCGATGGGGCCGCCGGTAAGGCTGCCGCTTGGCGCCACCAATAGTGGATCGTTACCGTCACATTCGTTAGGGTCGTAGCTCCACTGTTCGTTACCTCAAAGCTGTAGCTGATCGTCTCGCCCAACTGAGCAAAGCGTCACCGTTCTCATCGTTGAACACAGAGGTCTTGATGATCGATATCTCGCTGTCCTCAGGAAGATTCGTATCCGTTGGATCATCCTCCAGGTTGCTGTTGTCATCCGAAAGGTCGCTGACATCATCTCCGTCAGGTGTCGTTCCCGTAGCCGTAGCCTGGTTCGATACACTCTGCGCATCGATGTCCGACTGCTGGATCGTGTAGCTTTCCACTAAAGGTCGCCGTGTCCACCGCTCCAGGTGCAAGTGTAGCGATCGGGCCGCCGGTAAGGCTGCCGCTTGGCGCCACCAATAGTGGATCCGTTACCGTCACATTCGTTAGGGTCGTAGCTCCACTGTTCGTTACCTCAAGCTGTAGCTGATCGTCTCGCCCAACTGAGCAAAGCCGTCACCGTTCTCATCGTTTGAACACAGAGGTCTTGATGATCGATATCTCGCTGTCCTCAGGAAGATTCGTATCCGTTGGATCATCCTCCAGGTTGCTGTTGTCATCCGAAAGGTCGCTGACATCATCTCCGGTCAGGTGTCTTCCCGTAGCCGTAAGCCTGGTTCGATACACTCTGCGCATCGATGTCCGACTGCTGGATCGTGTAGCTTCCACTAAAGGTCGTCGTGTCTATCGCTCCTGGTGCAAGGCTCGCAATAGGACCGCCTGTCAATGTACCGTTGGCACCATCAAGTAGTGGGTCGTTACCGTTACATTGGTAAGGGTCTGGTTACCCGTATTAGTTACAGTGAAGCTGTAGGTGATCACCTCGCCTACCTGCGCTCTACCGTCATTGTTATTCGCTGCCGTTTCCGCTGCCACTATCAGTGAAAAGTCCCGTCTTGATGATCGCAATGGAAGGAGCAGAAGGACCGTAGTTATCGTTGGATCGTTCTGTAGGTTGCTGTTGTCATCTGAAAGGTCCGTGACTTGTGTGTTCTGTGGGGTCGTCCCTGTAGCCGTAGCCTGATTGCTGAATCGACCAGAGTTAATGTCTGCCTGGGTAACTCTATAGCTTCCCGTAAAAGTCGTAGCGTTGGTTGCTCCTGGCGCAAGGCTCGCAATAGGACCACCCGTAATCGAACCGTTTGGCGCCACCAATAATGGATCCGTAACCTAACAT